>JALYHC010000169.1 GCA_030776765.1 Actinomycetota bacterium
GTGGTGCCGGGGCGTCGGGGCTTTTGGTGGGTGAAATGGGTGGTGGAGGTCGTTGTGGACGACAGGCCCTGGTGGGCGCAGCCCCCTTTCCCGCTCACCTGACGCCGACTTGACGGGGCGTTCGACCTGCCTCTACCTTGAGTCTTGAATGAGCGATCAATCAATCCCCCGGTCTAGCCCGCAACCGAGCAAGGAAGGGGACCGGCGCCAGCAGATCATGGACGCTGCCTTGCGGGTGTTCGCCGAGCACGGCTTCCACAAGGCCACCATCAAGCGGATCGCCGGGCAGGCCCAGCTCCGCTCTCCGGCCCTCATCTACTGGTACTTCACCGACAAGGTCGACCTGTTCCGCGCCGCCATCTTGGAGCGGGCCCCGATCCTCAAGCTGGCCGCCTCGCCCGAGTCGCTGCTCGAGGCCCCTCCCCGCCAGGCACTGCTCCAGGTGGCCCGCACCTATTACCGCACCTTCGACGACCCGGTCGCCCGCCGCCTGATGCGGGTCTTGTTGTCGGAGGCGACCCGCAACCGGGAGGTGGCTCGCCACTTCGCCGAGCGGGGGCCGATGGCGGTCCTGCGCCTGCTGTCCAGCTACCTGCAGCGCCAAGTCGAGCTGGGGAGGCTCCGCCCCCACGACCCGGAGACGAGCGCCCGCTGCTTCGGCGGGATGCTGCTCGTCTATCTGCTGGGACAGGAGATCTTCCCCCCCATCGCCGAGGGCCTGCCCGACGCCGACCGCTACGCCGAGGAAGTCGTGTCGATCTTCCTGGACGGCCTGAGCACAGAGGAGGCCTGATGGCACTGGTAGAGGTGCAGGAGCTGGTCAAGGTGTACCCGGGTGGCGTCCGGGCGGTGGACGGCATCAGCTTCTCGGTGGAGGAGGGGGGGATCTTCGGGTTCCTGGGCCCCAACGGGGCCGGCAAGACCACCACCATCCGTGTCATCGTCACCCTGCTTCGGCCGAGCGAGGGCCGGGTGACGGTGGACGGCATCGACGTGCTGGAGAGGCCGGAGGAGGTGAGGCGCCGCATCGGCTACGCCGCCCAGTTCATCGGGGTGGACGACGACCTGACCGGCCGGGAGAATCTGGTGCTGCAAGGGCGCTTGCCCGGCCTCGACCGCCGGCTGGCCCTCCGGAGAGCGGATGAGCTGCTGGAGGTCTTCGACCTGGGGGAGGCCGGCCACCGCCGGGCCGGGACCTTCTCCGGAGGCATGCGGCGACGCCTGGACCTGGCCCAGGCGCTGGTGCACCAGCCCAGGCTGGTCCTCCTGGACGAGCCCACCACCGGCCTCGACCCGCAGACCCGTCGGGCCCTGTGGGACCACCTGCGGGAGCTGAGCGGGCGGGGCGTGACCATCTTCCTCACCACCCAGTACCTGGAGGAGGCCGACCAGCTGGCCGGGAGGCTGGTGATCATCGACCAGGGCCGCCTGGTGGCCGAGGGATCGCCGGACGCTCTCAAGGACGAGCTGGGCGGTGACGTGGTCACCGTCACCCTTCCGGCAGACGCCGGAGAGGACCTACTGGCCAAGGCGAGAGACCTGCTCGCCGACCTTCCCGGAAGCGGGGAGGTGCGCTCCTACGACCACTCCGTCTCGGTCTTCACCCCCGACGCCGGAGCGCGGGTGGCGGAGATCGTGCGCCGCTTCGACGGGGTGGGCATCTCATTGGCCCGCCTGGAGCTGGCCGAGCCCACCCTGGACGACGTCTTCCTTCGCTACACGGGATCTCGCATGCGGGTGGAGGAGGTGCGGGCGCCCAGCCGCATGCTCTTCGGCCGGAGGGTAAGGAGGTAGGCATGCTGCGCTCGCTGTCAGAATCTCGCATCCTGTGGGCCCGCAACACGCACAAGCTGCTTCGGGTCCCCATGCTGCTGTTCTTCAGCCTCTTCCAGCCGCTGCTGTTCCTGGTGTTGTTCAGTCAGGTCTTCAGCCGGCTGGCCCAGCTGCCCGGCTTCGCCTACGACAGCTACCTGCAGTTCCTGGTCCCCAGCGTGGTGGCCCTCACCGCCCTCAACTCCGCCTTCCAGTCCGGGATGGGCATGGTGAACGACATCGACGACGGGATGCTCGACAAGTTCCTCATCGCCCCCGTCCGGCGGTCGAGCATCCTGGTGGGCAAGGTGCTGGCCGACGCCAGCCGCATCACCGCTCAGGCCCTCGTCGTCCTGGCGGTGGCTTTCCTGATGGGGACTCGCTTCTTCACGGGCTGGGCGGGGCTGGCGGTGATCGTCGTGCTGGCGGCCCTCTTCGGCGTCGCCTGGGCGGGGCTCTCCAACGTGGTGGCCCTCCGCACCCGCAACGCCGAGCTGACCATGCTGATCGGCATCCTCATCACCTTCCCGGTGCTGTTCCTCTCGACGGCCTTCATGCCGGCGGCCCTGCTGCCCGAGTGGCTGGAAACGGTGGCCACCTACAACCCGATCACCTACCTGGTGGACGCCCTGCGGGCGCTGGTCAACACCGGCTGGGACTGGTCGGCCATCGGCCAGGCCCTGGCGGTCATCGCCAGTCTGGCGGTCCTCACCATGACGGCCGCCACCCGGGCCTTCAGGAGGGCGATCGGCTGAGCTGAGGCCCTTGCCAGGCTCCTACATTTGGGGCCATGCGCGAGGCTCCGCACCGGATCGAGCTCGCCCGGCTGCCCACCCCCCTCGAGCCGCTCCCCCACCTCAGCCGGGCCTGGGGCGGCCCCACCCTCTGGGTGAAGCGGGACGACCTGACCGGCTTCGGCCTGTCGGGCAACAAGGTACGGAAGCTGGAGTACCACCTGGCCTCCGCACGACGGGCCGAGGCCACCACCGTCATCACCTGCGGGGCCTTGCAGTCCAACCATTGCCGGACCACCGCCCTGGCCTGCGCCCGGCTGGGGCTGGCGTGCCTGGTGCTGCTGCGCACCCCAGACGGCCGGCCCCCCGGCGAGGCGCGGGGCAACTACCTGCTGGACCGACTGGCGGGGGCGGAGGTGCGCTTCGTCACTCCAGAGCAGTACGTCAAGGTGAGCGAGCTGATGGCCGACGAGGCCGACCGGGTGCAGGCTGAGGGCGGATCGGCCTGGCTGATCCCCGAGGGGGCCTCGGACTGGCTGGGGATGTGGGCTTTCGCGGGTGCCTTCCGGGAGCTCCACGAGCAGCTGAGGCTCATTCCCGGGCGGGTGGGCGCCATCTGGCACGCCGCCTCCTCGGGCGGCACCACCGCCGGGCTCGGCTGGGGGGCCGAGGCGCTCGGCCGCCAGGTCCCGCTGGTGGCGGTCTCGGTGGGCGATCCGGCCGCCACTCTCGAGGAGAAGGTGCGGGCCATCTGGGAGGAGGCCGCCCTCCGCTCCCAGGCCTCGGCCCCCGCCGGAGCTGCCATCGAGTACCTGGACGACTACGTGGGAAGCGGCTACGGGGTGGCCGCTGAGCAAGAGCTGTCGGTCGAGGCGGAGTTCATGCGGCGCTCGGGCCTGCTCGTCGACCCGACCTACACCGGCAAGGCGGTCTACGCCCTGCGGCGGGAGATCGAGCGGGGCCGCTTCCAGACGGGTGACCACGTGGTCTTCTGGCATACCGGCGGCGGTTTCGCCGCCCTGGCGCAGGATTGGCAGGCGGTGGGAGGAACCTGGTCCAGGTCTTCGTGGCTTACTGGGGACGGGTGAGGGAGCGGGCCTGCTCGATGAAGTCCTGCGCTCGTTCCCGGGAGGTCCCCAGCACGTCGGCCACCCGACCGCCGTCTGCCGAGGCCAGCTCGAGCAGGCTGCTGATGCCCGCCCCCGACAGGCGGGAGGCATAGGCGGGCCCAATGCCCCGCACCAGGGTGAGGTCGTCGCGTCCGGCGGTCGGGGGGGGCGGGGGCTCCCGGAGGGCGACCGGCGCCGGCTCACCGGCGAACAGGGCCGTCAGGCGATCTCTCAACAACCACAGGGCGGTGCCGATGGCCGCCAGCAGCCCGAGGGCGGCGACGCGGCGCCTCAGTAGCTCACCACCACCGTGATCACCCCCGCGCCGATGCCTCCGATGGCGGACATGGCCGCCCTGGAGAGGTCGATGCAGCGGCTCCCCGCAAAAGGGCCGCGGTCGTTGATGCGCACACTCACCGACGCCCCTGTATCCACGCGCGTGACGGTGACAACGCTACCGAACGCGAGGGACCTGTGGGCGGCAGTGAAGCCGTCCGGGTCATAGGGCTCCCCGGAGGCGGTGCGCCGGCCCCGAAAATACTCGCCATACCAGGAGGCCGGGCAGGGCCCGATGGAGTGAGCCGGTAGGCCGGCGGTGGTGACGGGGGCGGGCGGAGGAGTGGGGGGAGTGGTCAGCGGCGCCGTGGTTGGAGCGGCACCGACCGCCGCGCTGGTGCTGGTGCTCGGAGGAGGTGGGGGAGCAGAGCTGGTGGTGGTGGTGGCTTCCCGCTCCAGACCCTCCAAGAGGGCCGCGTACCCGGGCTCCTTCACCCCTTGCTCGCTTTGTTGCGAACGCTCCTCCAACCCGTTGGTCAATCCGTTCGTGAGAGCCAGGGCCGCCACCCGGCCAACTGCTTCTCCGCCAGTGGTGGAAACGTCGGGCGCCCCGGTGGTGGTCGTGGGGGCTGCATCCTTCTCGTCCGGCGGTCGAGGTGAGAAGGTGGCGAAGCCGGCCGTCGCCAGTGAAGCGATCAGGATCCAGGTGACGAGCGCGAACAGGCGAATGGAAAGCACTGGAGTCTCCGCCTCCTCTTGTCTTCCCCGGAACGCCCAGCGCGGCGCTCCCCCAGGAACTGGGCCGGAAGGCTAAAGCGGCCCCCGGGGGTTGGCAAACCCGTTTGCCCACTTTCTGGAAGACGAGCCGGCTGCCGGACCGGTACCATCGCCCGGCCCTGGGAGGGCTTGTGAAGATCGACTCCTACCTTCCCCCCGACTCGCTGGCCGAAGCCGGCCGAATGGCCGCCTGGGCGGAGCAACTCGGCTTCGCCGGGATCTTCAGCGCCGAGACCAGCCACGACCCCTTCTTGCCGCTGCTCGAGGCGGCCCGGGAAACGCAACGCTGCACGCTTGGCACCGCCATCGCCGTCGCTTTCGCCCGGTCTCCTACCGAGCTGGCGCACACCGCCTGGGACCTGGCCGCCTACTCCAGTGGCCGCTTCCTCCTTGGGTTGGGGAGCCAGGTTCGTGCCCACGTCACCCGGCGCTTCTCCATGCCGTGGAGCCACCCGGGGCCGCGCCTGCGCGAGTACATCCTCGCCCTGCGGGCTATCTGGGACACCTGGCAGACCGGCTCGCCCCTGCGCTTCTCCGGGGACTACTACCAGCTCACCCTGATGACCCCCTTCTTCGACCCCGGTCCCATCCAGCACCCGGAAGTCCCCGTCTACATCGCCGGCGTGGGCCCCTACATGTGCCGCTTGGCGGGTGAGCTGTGTCAGGGCTTGCACGTCCACCCCCTCCACACCATCCGCTACCTGGATGAGCTGGTCCTTCCCAACCTGGCCGCCGGGGCCGAGCGGGCCGGGCGGCGGCTGCAGGACGTGGAGCGGGCGGCGACCATCTTCGCGGTGACCGGCCGGGACGAGGAGGAGATGGCGGCGGCCGCCCGGGCGGTGAAGCAGCACATCGCCTTCTACGCCTCCACGCCCTCCTACTCGGCAGTGCTTGAGCTGCACGGCTGGGACTTCGGCCCCACCCTGACCGCCATGAGCAGGCGGGGGGAGTGGGCATCGATGGGCGAGGTCATCCCCGACGAGGTCCTGGAGGAGGTGGCGGTGCGGGCGCATTGGGAGGAGCTGGGCCACCGACTGCAGGAGCGCTACGGGGACCGCATTCAGCGGGCCGGCCTCTACCTGGTGGGCCTCGAGCCCTCCGACGAGCAGTGGTCGGCCATCCTCGCTTCGGCGGCCGGCCCCTGAGCCACTAGACGGGGCCGCTGGAGAGGTGTCCGGTGTCGTTGACCGTCAGCAGACGTGGGCCGGGCAGGGCCACCATGCTGATCGAGGCATTGTCCAGCCGGCCGAAGGGGCCGAAGAAGACGCTTCCTCGAGCGGGTGCCCCGGCCGCCCAGCCGAGCAGGGAGAGTATCGGTCCCGCATGAGTGCTCACCACCACCGTCTCGTCGGCGCCCTCCCGGACGATCTCCTCCACCGCCGCCAGCACCCTGGCTCGTACCTCGTTCCAGCTCTCGCCGCCGGGGCGCAGGACGTCCTCGCCGTCCTGGTAGCGAGCCCACAGCTCGGGCCAACCGGCGGCGATCTCGTCGGGCAGGAGCATGCCCCACTCGCCGTTGGCGATCTCTCGCAGCCGGGGATCGGTGTCGATGGGGATGCCCAGGGCCTCCGACAGGGGCGTCACCGTGTCGAGGGCCCGGCAGAGGTCGCTGGAGACGATGCGCGAGATGGGGAGGCCCGCCAGGCGCCGGGCCAGGGAATCGGCCTGGCGGCGCCCCAGCTCGGAGAGAGCGACGTCGCACTGGCCGATGAAGCGCCGTTCCGGGTTGCCCTCGGCCTCAGCATGGCGGACGACGACCAGGGTGGTCATGGTGCAGGCCGCACTGTAGAGGCGGTGTAGGGCCGCACGAGGGCCCAACGTTTCCCGGTACGCTGCTGAGGTGGAGCGGCAGCGCCTGGAGTCGATCCTGGATGAGACCGAGCGGGCCCTGGCGGCCGGCCGGCCCGTCGAGCTGGGGGAGTTGGGATTCTGGAAGGCGGTGGGGGAAGTCAAGCGCCGGCCGGAGTGGGTGGAGGAGTACGCCGACCGCATCGGCGCCCTCGACCGGCGCGCCTTCGAGCAGCGGGTGAGCCTCACCTTCTCTCCCCCGGTAGGCAACGCCATCCTCTCTCTGGGGGCCCTGGCCGGCCTGGTGCTGGTGTGGGGGGCCGGGCGGGCTCGATCTCCCTGGAACGTGCTCCTGCTCCTGGGTGGGGCGGGGGCGCTGCTCGGGTCCACCCACGGGCTGGCCCACGTGCTGGTGGGGAAAGTGGTGGGCATCCGCTTCACGCACTGGTTCCTCGATGGCCCCACCCGCCTGCAGCCGGGCGCCAAGATCGACTACGCCTCCTACCTGCGGACGCCGCCTCGCTCCCGTGCCGTCATGCACGCTTCGGGAGCAGTGGTGACCAAGGTGGTCCCTTTCCTCCTGCTTCCCACCGCCCGTGCCCCCCGCTGGGTCACTAGGGCGCTGGCTGCCGTCGGGCTCGGCCAGATCGTGACAGACCTGACCTTCTCGGTGAGGCTCTCCGATTGGAAGCGCTTCCGACGGGAGATGCGAGTGGCCCGCCGTCTGGAAGGGGCCGGTTAGCAGACATCCCTCCCCCGCTTGCGGGGGCCGACTGGGAGTGAACCCGGCTGTAGGCCGGGCGGGCGTGGGTGGACCTAGGAAGCTCCTAGGAGGCGGCAGCGCTGGCGGTTTCGATGCGAGGGTCGGCGGCCCCGGTGCGCCTCCCGTCCTTGTCGACGGCGATCATGGCCAGCGGCCCCCAACCACCTTGGAAGGCGGCCACTCGTTCCACCCGGTGCCCGCGGCGGGCCAGGCCGTCTACCACCTGCTCGGGCATCCGGTCCTCCACCGACAGGGTGGGTGACTCGAGCATGGGGCCCTCGAGTCCCGAGCTCTCCAGCGTCCAGCGGGGCAGTTCCTGGGCATGGGCGGGGGTCTCCTCGAGGTGCAAGAGGTGGCAGGCCACCTGGAGGAGGAGCTGCGGCTGCCAGTGGCCCCCCCGGGTGCCGAGGAGCAGCTCCAAGCGGCCGTTGCGGATCCACAGCGTGGGGGACAGGGTGTGGAAGGGGCGCTTGCCGGCGCCCAGCTCGTTGGGATGGCCGGAGATCAGGTTGAAGCCCGCTCCCCGGTTCTGCAGGAACACCCCGGTGTCGCCGGCCGAGAGGCCACTGCCGATGCCCGCGTAGTTGGACTGGATCAAGGAGACGCCCATGCCCTGCCGGTCGATGGTGCAGAGGTAGGTGGTCCCCGGCGGCGCCGCCGACGGCTGCGCCCACGAGGCCGCCGCCTCGGGGGTGATCATCCCCAGGCGCGGCCCGAGTCGCTCCGGGGAGACCAGCTCGCCGGGCGGGAGAGGGGCCGAGGCCGGGTCGGAGACCAGGTCGTCCCGCTCCCAGGCCACCGCCCGATAGGCCTCCACCAGGCAGTGAAGGTAGGCGGGGTCCCCGAAGTCCTTCGGGGGGCCGAGCTGCTCAACCAGCCAGGCGGCCGCCAGAGTGAGGTAGCCCTGGCTGTTGGGAGGGACGGTCCATGCCCGGCGCTCGAAGACGTCCAGACCGAGCGGCTCCACCCACTCGGCGCTGGAGCGGGCCAGGTCCTCAGGGGTGATCCGGCCCGAGGTGGCGGCGGTGATCGCCTTGCCCACCCCGCCCTGGTAGAAGGCGTGACGACCGGCTTCCGCCACCTCTCGTAAGGTGGCCCCCAGGTCGGGCCGGCGGATGATCTGACCGATGCCGGGTGGCCTGCCCTCCGGGTAGAGATGGGTGGCGGAGGGCTGTGAGGCGATCAACGGCCCGATCGCTCGCAGTGAGCGTGCCAGCTCCGAGGAGGCGGGGAAGCCGTCCATCGCCAGCCGGATGGCGGGTTCGAGTAGTTCGCCGAGAGCCAGCCGGCCGAAGCGCTCGCCCAGTGCCTCCCAGCCGTCCACACAGCCGGGAACCGTCACCGATTCGGGGCCGCGGTAGGGCATCTCCAGGTGCCCGTCGTCTCGTAGGCGTTGCGCATCGGCCCCGCTCCCCGCCCGCCCCGAAGAGTTGAGGACGTGTGGCTCCGGTTCACCAGGGAGGTGGACCAGGGCGAAGAGGTCGCCCCCCGGCCCGCAGGCGGTGGGCAACACCACGCTCCCCACCGCGTTGGCGGCGATGGCTCCGTCCACCGCGTTCCCCCCGTTACTCATCACCTCCAGGGCGACCCGGGTGGCCAGGTCGTGGTGGGTGACGGCCACGTCGGCGTCGCCGGAGGCGACGGACGTCACCGGCGGCGCAGGCGCGACGCCCAGCGGCCGGTCCAGCTGGTGGTGGAGAGCAGCCACAGGGTGAAGAGGCCGATGGCCCCGAAGACGCCGAGGAAGAGCACCAGGAAGATGATCCGCAGCGTCTCGACTTCCACGATTCTCCTATCCACCTATTCCGGTGATCAGCGGCTCAGGTGAGGTGCCCTCCGGTTGACGGCATCCAGGACCGCCCGGGCCAGCGCTTCGGCGGGGTCGTTGCGCACCAGGGCGGAGCCCACCATGGTCTCCTCGCCCCCGTTCACCACCGTCACCACCTGGGCCACCGCCACCTGCCGGCTGCCCACAGTGGGCACTGCCACCGCTTCCAGGGCCAGCGCCGGGCCCCCTCCCAGCGCCTGCTCGAGGGCTCGTACCGCCGCCTCCCCGATGAGCCTCAGCCGGGTGGCGGCCGCGCTGGGGCCGGTGCTCTCCCCTGCGAAGCTCTGTCCCCTCCAGGAGAGGGTGACCGTCACCGTGGTGCGGGAGCCGTCGGGCGCTTCCCGCACGCCGACGATGACCGGCCGCTCCACCTCGCCCATCCCCTGGCCGGCCATCTGCACCACCGACACCACCCGCCGGTCGATGTTGAGGCCGAAGCGGGCCATGGCCAGGGATTGGATGTCGCGAACCACCTGCTTGGGTGGCTTGCCGGTAGCGGCCAGGATGTGCACCTCGCTGACGGTCTGCTGGTCCCCCACCAGCCGGGCCGCATCGACCGTGGGGAGGCGGCAGAGCGCCTCTTCCACTTCCCGGTAGTCCATGGGGCAAGGGTAGCCCGGGCGGTTCTGCGCCCTGGCAAACTTTCCTCTTGAAGCGGCCTATGTCCGGGCCTATCTTGGAGTTCGCGAAAAGCCAGCATGCGGGCGAAGCAGGAGGAGGAGATTTCTCGGCGCTAGGTGACAACCAAGTGAAGATTCCTTCGGCGATTGCCGAAGGAAGACGGTAGACGACCGGGCATACTCGCTACCCCTGAATCCACCCAGCGGAGCGGAACCGACGCCAGCGACAGCAAGACGTTGCGGCGAGGGAAACCACTGAGGTGATAGGTCAGTGAGTGACAGGGTCAAGAGACTTGTCCTGGTTGCGAGCGGCTTGGCGGCGTTGGTCTTGGCTGCCGCCGCCAGTGCCAAGGTCGGGTAGCGGTAAGCCCGGGCGTCACCGTAGGAGGCGGGTTGGACGAGCGCACGAGAACCAAGCTTCGCCTGGCGGCCGGCTATGCAGGGACCGGACTTTTGGTGCTGGGCCTGCTCATCTGGTTCCAGACCTTCCCCAGCATCTGGGAGTGGCTCCCCTTCGCGGCCGCTTTCGTCTACCTGGAGTGGCGAGCGGTGGAGGTCAACGACCGGCTCTTGATGAGCCCCACCGTGATGGTGGCGCTGACCGCGGCGGTGGTGTTCGGGCAGGGGAGCGCCGCTTTGGGAATTGCTCTCATGGCGGCTCTGGGGCCTCTCACCCCGGCCGACATCCAGCAGAAGCGCTGGTTCCAGCCGCTGGTCAACCTCGGGCAGTTGACACTCAGTGCCGCGATGGCCGGTCTCGTTCTCGAGAGGTTCCTTCCTAACTCGGGAGCGCCGCTCTTCGTCTGGGACCTCCCGCTGGTAGCGATCGGCACGGCCGCCGGTGCCATCACCTATGCCACGGTGAACTTCACCCTGGTCGGCTACGTGGTGCGCAAGGTGTACGGCAAGGAGATCCGCCCCTGGTCGCACATGAGCCAGATCGTGGTCCCCTACACGCTGATGGGCTTCGTGGGCGGCCTGCTGGGGGCTACGTACCACATCCTCGGCCCGGTCACCCTGCCGATGATCTTCGTGGTCTTCATGGTGGGCTACCTCACCTTCTCCTCTTACTCACAGCTGCGGGAGGCCCACGAGGCCACCCTGCGCGGGTTCATCAAGGCGCTGGAGGCCAAGGACATCTACACCCGCGGCCACACCGAGCGGGTGGCCTACTTCTCACAGT
>JALYHC010000170.1 GCA_030776765.1 Actinomycetota bacterium
CCATGGAGGTCCTGGGGTCGCATGCACCATGTGGCGGAGTCGCAGTCGGCAAAGCTGGCCTCCAGGCCGTTCCAACGGGCGGCGTGGGCGGTGGCCGAGAACGTGAAGGAGGGCACAAGCGCCGGTCCCCGCGCTTCCAAGGCTTGGATGACCAGCATCAATCCGATGGTGCAGGAGGAGACGGCCACGCAGTGAGCCACCTGGAACGTCTCTTCCACCCTCCGCTCCAACAGCTCCACGTTGGGGCCGTCGGTGAGCCTGCCCGACGCGAGGACCTTTCCCAGCTGATCGCTGAGCCCTTGGGCGTCCTCGACCGTCGGCTGGGCGAAGGGCAGGGGCGGGTCGAAGACGGGCCTTCCCCCCAGGACGGCGGGCAGATCGCTCATCGTTCCCCTCCCCGGCCGTCGCGGAGCCCCCAAGGGTCCCCCTTGGCGCGTTCATCCAAGGAGGAGGAGGACCCCCTCCCCAACTCCCATGGGCCTCCCCTCGAGGGGGAGGGAGAAGACGGCAGCCAGGGGCCCGCCATCGCCGGTACGGGTTGGGCGATCCTCGCCGGGGCCAGCTCGACTTTCTTCCTTCCCTCCCAGCCGAGTCCCACCAGGAGGGCCAGGAAGAGAGGCAAGACCTGGACCCGCTGGCGGGCCAGGATGCCCAGGTTGAGGATGGAGCTGAAGGCGACGATGAACTGGGCCGTGTAGATCAATGAGTAGAGCAGGTAGGGGTACTGGCGGATCACCCGGACATTCGACCACATGCTCGGCAAGCGCCAAAGCACCAAAAGGAGGAAGAGCGCCCCCTCCAGGGAGCTGAGCAGGGCAGGAGGATTGTGGGCCTCGTGGGGCAGGGGACGGAACAGGACCCGGATGAAGGCTTCCGGCAGGTCCAGCGGGTTATGCACCGGCGCGCCCACCACCGCCGACACTCCCTGGCCGGTGAGGCGCTCCTGCTCGGAGAGGAACTCCTCGAGGCTCTCCTCGTCGAGGCCCAGCTCGCTCATCGCCAGGCCCGCCAGGGAGAAGAGGGCGATGGAGGCGGCCACCAGGACTACGAGGCGGCCCAAGCCTCCCTTGGGGCCGATCCGACGGGCCAGCACGGCCGTAAAGACCAGGGCGCTCACTACCATCACCGCCACGTGAGGGCGGATGGCTCCCGCTCCCGCCAGGCTGGGCGCGAGCAGCAGCAGCCCCATTACGTAGCGTCCCTGCAGCACGTAGGAGGCGCCCAGCGAGGCCACTCCGAGGAAGAGCACCATCAGGGAGTCCTTCCCAATGCTGGAGGGCCAGAAGAGAAGCGACGGGAGGAAGAAGAGCAGCACCGCATAGGTGCGCAGGCCCTTGGTGGGGACCCTGCCGCGAAAGGCAACGTAGAAGCAGATCAGCCCGATGAACGACAGGCTGGCGAAGATGAGGAAGCCGATGATCATCGACTTGACGCCTGGGACGTAGAGGAGGGCGGCCACCACCTCGGTGAAGCGGGTGCCGGTACCGGGAGTGGTGTTGACCGGCACCTGCAGTGAGCGCCAGGCGTGCACCAGGTCCAAGGCGGCCTGGTGGTAGCGGAAGGAGTCCCCCCGCGCGTAGATGTCGGTGACCATGAAGTAGCGGGCCAGCACCCCCAGCACCTTGGCGCCAAAGGCGGCCAGCAGGAGTCCGGGGAGCCAGGAGCGGTCGCGGTCGTCGGCCACCGCCACGCCGATACGGGCCACCACCAGCAGGGCCACGAGCACGAAGAAGAGTGGCGTCCAGCCGACGTAGCCGAGAGCGCCTCCCGCGCTGAGGGCCACGGCCATCACCAGGGCGGCCAACCACCACAACAGCTCCTGCCTCACAGGAGCTCCAGATCGCTCAGGGCCAGGTCCCACGATCGCAGGTCCCCGACTTCGATCCCCAGCTCGCTCAAGGGTGTCAGTTGCCGGGCCACCAGGGTGAGGGCCTTGACGCCGGGGACGGGAAGGAGACCGGCTCTCACGATGGCGCGGCGCTCCGGGCTGCCCTTCGAGAACCAGGAGGCCGTGTAGGCGGCGCGAGATCCGGCGACGGCTGCCCGCGCCGCTGCCACTCGCCGACCGAACAGGTCGGAGAGCACCAGTTCCTTGCGGCCTCGCCGCCGGTTGGGACGCACGATGGCGATACCTCCCTCGCGATCCACTCGAAGATACCGGGCGGTGGGATGTTGCGAGAACCTCCAGCGCAGGTACTTTGGCGTACGAGGAGTGCGCAAGCCTCTCGGCGGGCGGTCATCCACCTCCAAGTCCTTCAC
>JALYHC010000171.1 GCA_030776765.1 Actinomycetota bacterium
CCTCCGAGGAAGGGCGGGGGCGGCTTGAAGGGGGCCACGTAGGTCACCTGGCGCACCTCATCCCCGAACCCGGACGGCGCCGTCCACTGCACGATGGCGGTCAGCTTGCGGTACAGCTCTTTGGAGGGATCGGCTGGATCGGGTACAGAGGTGACGAAGAAGAAGCGGTCGAAGACCGTCTCGTCCCGGGTCTGCTGCACATGGAAGGAGAGGAAGGGGTCGAAGGTGCCGGCCGGGTTGATGAAGACGACGTCGTTGCCCTCGAACTCCCAGTTGCTTCCGTCGAAGGTGAGCCCGAACTCCGTCTGGTAGCAGCCCACCTGGTCCGGGCAGGTGGAACCGTCGGCAGTCTGGGCTAGACCCACGTTGTCCCACTCGAGTGACCGGGCACGCTCGAGGAGCTCGTTGGCGTAGGCGGAGGCGGCCGCCTGGTGACGGGTCTCTAGCAGCACCCGAATGCCCGAGTCCATGGTCCGCAGCAGCGCCAGCAGGACACCAAAAATGATCACCAGGGCCACCGTCGACTCGAGGATGGTGAACCCGGACTCTTCCGAAACGACCCGGCCGGCGCGATTCCATCGCATACCCACTCATCGGACTGCGGGGAGGGATGGTTGAGGTCGCAAGTGGGTCATCCGGTGCGGCCCCCGGGTGACCAGCTACCGCTCTTTAGCTCTCCGTTTGCGGCACCAGCCGGTAGGCGTCGAACACGCCGTCAACCTGCTTCAGCTCGGAGATGGCCCGGTGGAGCTGACCGGGGTCCGACAGCTCCACCTCGTAGCGCAGCACCGCGATGCGGTCCCTGCCGGTAGCCGACGAGGAGGCGTGGATGTTGCCACCCAGGTCGGAGAGCACCGAGGTGACGTCGCGCAGCAAGCGGGGCCGGTCGAGCGCCTCCACCTGCAGCCAGACGACGAAGCTCGAGACCCGTTCGGGCTCCCAGCTCACGTCGATCATCCGCTCGGACTGCTCTCCCAGCGCCGACACGTTGGTGCAGTCCGCCCGATGCACCGACACTCCCCGGCCCACGGTGACGAACCCGGCGATGTCGTCACCGGGAACCGGTGCGCAGCAGCGAGCGATGCGCACCCACAGGTCGTCCAGGCCCTCGACGATCACCCCGCTTCCCATCCGCCGAGGGGCTCGGGCGCGAGGGGGAGCCAGCAGGTCCTCGGCTTCGTCCTCGTCTTCAGGGCGCACCAGCCGGACCAGCCGGTTCACCACCGTGGTAGCGGTCAGGTTGCCCTCGCCCACTGCGACATACAGGGCGTCGAGGTCGGACTGCCCGAGACCGTCGGCGATCTCCCCCAACAAGCGGTCGCGCTCGGCGGCGCCCAGGCCCAGACCCTCTCTCCGAAGCAGGCGCGCCACCTGCTCACGGCCTTCCGAGTGGGCGGCCTGGCGGCGCTCCTTGCTGAACCACTGACGGATCTTGGCGGAGGCTCGCGAGGTGCGCACGAAGTCCAGCCAATCGCGGCTCGGCCCGGCATCCTGCGCCTTGGAGGTGACGATGTCCACGATGTCCCCCGACTCCAGCCGGGTGGAGAGGGGAACCAGCCGTCCGTTCACCTTGGCCCCGACGCAGCGGTGCCCCACCTCGGTGTGGATGTGATAGGCGAAATCCACCGGGGTGGCACCCTTCGGCAGGCTCATCACGTCCCCCTTGGGAGTGAGGACGAACACCTCGTCCTGATAGAGGTCCAGCTTGAGGCCGGACAGGAACTCGGCGGGGTCGGGGTACTCGTCCTGCAGGAACCGGATGTCGGCCATCCAGGGAAGGTCCGACGGGCCTACTCCCTCCTTGTACCGCCAGTGGGAGGCGATGCCGTACTCGGCTCGGTCGTGCATCTCCCGGGTGCGTATCTGCACCTCGAGGGGCTTGCCGTCTGAGCCGACCACGGTCGTGTGGATGCTTTGGTAGAGGTTGAACTTGGGCATGGCGATGTAGTCCTTGAACCGCCCGTGGATGGGTGGCCACATCGAGTGGATGACCCCCAGGGCCCCATAGCAGTCGCGCACCTCTTGGGTGAGGATGCGGATGCCGATCAGGTCATGGATGTCCTCGAAAGGGCGCCCCGAGGCGACCATCTTTCGGTAGATCGAGTAGTGGTGCTTGGGGCGGCCGCTCACGTGGGCCTTGAGGCCCGCCTCCGACAGCGCCTCCGCCACCTCCTTCTGCACCCTCTCCAGGTACGCCTCCCGCTGGGGAGCGCGCCTTCGCAGAAGAGCCTCGATCTCGGCATGGCGCTTGGGGTGGAGGATGGCGAAGCAGCGGTCCTCCATCTCGTGCTTGATCTCCTCCATGCCCAGCCGATGGGCGAGCGGTGCGTAGATCTCCAAGGACTCCCGGGCGATCCGCTCCTGCTTGTCGGGGCGCAGGGGCGCGATGGTGCGCAGGTTGTGCAGCCGGTCGACCAGCTTGATGAGCAGCAC
>JALYHC010000172.1 GCA_030776765.1 Actinomycetota bacterium
GCCCAACCCTGCTCGATGAAGTGCTTGACGCCGATCATCATCCCTTCCTCATCTACCGGGAAGGCCAGCATGAGGCGGCCCCGCCTCGGGTGCCCGGCGGCCTTCAGTGCGCTGGCGGCGACCACCGCGGCCGCCAGGTTCCCCTTGGTGTCGCAGCTGCCCCGGCCGTAGATGCGCCCCCCCTCGACCACCCCCTGGAAGGGCGGGTGGTTCCAGGCCAGCGGGTCGCCCTCGGTGACCACGTCGGTGTGCGCTTCGAAGAGCAGCGTGGGCCCGGGGGTCCCCGAGTCGTGAACGGCGATGAGGTTGGGACGCCCCGCCGCCACCTCCTGGAGGCAAACGTCGAACCCACGCTTGCTCAGCAGGTCGGCCAGCAGCTCCGCCACCGCAGCCTCCCGGTGGCCGGCCCGGTCCAAGCTGGGAATCCGCACCAGGCGGGCAGTCAGCTGGATGAGCTCGTCGGGACGGATGCCGTGGAGCACCTCGGCAAGAGGCGGTACACCCACTTAGAGCGGCGGAGAGAAGCGGCCGTCCACCGCCGTCCACCCCCCGTCCACGAACAGGACCGTGCCGGTGACGAAGGTGGAGGCATCCGAGGCCAGAAACAGGACGGCGCCCGCCACTTCTTCCGGTGTCCCCCACCGATCGAACACGCTCTTGGCAGCGTAGGCCCGGTACCACTGTGCGTCGGCCTTGATGGGATCGGTGAGGGGGGTGTCGATCACGCCTGGGGCGATGGCATTGGCCCGGACGCCGCTCGGGCCCAGCTCGGCGGCCAGGGCGCGCACCAGCTGCACCGTCGCCGCCTTGGTGGCCGCGTAGATCCCCTGGCCGGGCTCCACCACCTGCGAGCGGATGGAAGAGAAGGCGATGAGACTGCCGGAGTGACGCTCGGTCATCATCCGTCCGGCAGCCGCCAGCAGTCGGAAGGTGCCCTTCAGGTTGAGCGAGATGACCCTGTCGAACTCCTCGCTCGAGTAGTCGAGGACCGCCTTGCGGACGTTCACACTGGGAGTGGTCACCGCCACATCGAGCCGGCCGTGCCGCTCGGCGAGGCGGCCCACCAAGCCGGACACATCCTCATCGTCGAGTAGGTCGACGGCCTGCGCCTCCGCATGCCCCCCCTCCCGGCAGATCTCCTCGGCGGCCTTCCGGGCGGCTTGCTGGTCCCGGTCGGCGCACACGGTGGTGGCGCCGTACGCCGCCAACAGGGAGGCGCTGGCCCGGCCGATGCCGGAACCAGCGCCCACCACCAGGGCCACCCGGCCGTCGAGGTCGAAGAGCTCTCGTGCCAAGGCTAGGAAAGGGCCGGGATGATGTCCCGGCCGTAGGCGTCCAGGGTCTCCTCGGCGGCATCGTGCATCAGGTACACGGCGAACTGGCTTACGCCCAGCTGCTGGAGCTCGGTGAGCTTGGCCAAATGATCCTGGACGGTGCCGAGCACGCAGAACCTGTCCACGATCTGGTCGGGAACGAAGTCTGTGGAGGGATTGTCTGCCTTGCCATGGTGCTGGTAGTCGTAGCTGCGCCGCTCACTGATGTAGCTGCTCAGCACCTCGGGCACCTTGGACGGGTCGCTCCCGTACCGCTCCACCAGGTCGGCCACGTGGTTGCCCACCATCCCGCCGAACCAGCGAAGCTGCTGACGCTGGTGCTCGAGGTCGGCCCCCACGTAAGCCGGGGCGGCCACGCACACCTTCACCTCGTGCGGCTCCCGCCCGGACGCCCTGCTGGCGTCCTGCACGAATCTGGACGTCCACTCCACGAGGTAGGGGTCGGCAAGCTGGAGGATGAAGCCGTCCGCCTTGCGGCCCGCCAGCGCCAGCGCCTTGGGGCCGTAGCCGGCCATCCAGATGGGCAGGTCCCACCCCTTGGCCCAGGGAAGCCGCAGCTTCCTGCCTCTGTAGTCCACCTCTTCTCCCGCCACCAGTCCCTGGATGACTTCCGCGGCCTCCTCCATGGTGGCCAGGCTGGTTGGGGTGCGGCCGATGTAGCGCAGGGCCGAGTCGCCCCGGCCCATCCCGCAGATGGTGCGGTCGCCAAACATGTCGTTCAGGGTGGCGAACAGCGAGGCGATCACCGTCCAGTCGCGGGTGCCGGGATTGGTGACCATCGGCCCGACGATCATCTGCTCGGTGGCCGACAGGATCTGCGAGTAGATGACGAAGGGCTCCTGCCAGAGGACATGAGAGTCGAAGGTCCACCCGTACTTGAAGCCGTTCCGCTCTGCCCGCTTGGCAAGCTCCACCACCTCCCAAGCAGGCGGGTCCGTCTGCAACACCACCCCGAAGTCCATTGCCGGAACCTGAGTTCGCCGTCCGGCTACACGTTCTGGGGGAAGCCGAGGTCGACGCCCCGCTCGTGGGGGTCCTGCCAGCGAGTGATGACCACCTTGCCGCGGGTGTAGAAGTGCACCCCTTCTGTTCCGTAGACGTGGGTGTCACCGAACAGCGACCCCTTCCACCCTCCAAACGAGTAGTAGGCCATGGGAACCGGGATGGGGATGTTCACTCCCACCATGCCGGCTTGCACCTCGTTCTGGAACTCCCGCGCCGCTCCGCCGTCGTTGGTGAAGATGGCGGCACCGTTGCCCCATGGGTTCTCGCTCACCATCTCCACCGCCTCGTCATAGCTGGGGGCGCGTACCACCGACAGCACCGGGCCGAAGATCTCGTCGCGGTAGATGGTCATGTCGGGGGTGACGTCGTCGAACAGGCTCACGCCCAAGAAAAAACCGTCGGGGTGCTCCGGCACACGAAATCCGCGCCCGTCCACCACCAGGGTGGCACCCTCCTCGACCCCCTTGCCGATATAGGAGGCCACGCGCTCGCGGTGCTCGGCGGTCACCAGCGGACCCATCTCCGACTCCGCTTCCGAGCCGGGGCCGATGCGGAGTTTGCCGATGCGCTCCTTCATCTTGGGAATGAGGCGGTCGCCCGCCTCGCCCACCGCCACCACCACCGACACGGCCATGCACCGCTCCCCGGCCGAGCCGTAGCCGGCCGACACCGCCGCGTCTGCTGCCAGCTCCATATCGGCGTCGGGCAGCACCACCATGTGGTTCTTGGCCCCGCCTAGCGCCTGGGCTCGCTTGCCGTGCCGGGTGGCCGTCTCGTAGACGTAGCGGGCGATGGGCGTGGAGCCGACAAAGCTCACCGCCTCGACGTCGGGGTGCTCGAGGAGCCGGTCGACCGCCACCTTGTCCCCGTGCACCACGTTCAACACCCCTTCGGGCAACCCGGCCTCGGCGAACAGCTCCGCCGACAGCACCGGCGCCGAGGGGTCCTTCTCGGACGGCTTGAGCACGAAGGTGTTGCCGCAGGCGATGGCGATGGGGTACATCCACATGGGCACCATCGCCGGGAAGTTGAACGGGGTGATGCCGGCCACCACTCCCAGCGGCTGGCGCATCGAGTAGGTGTCCACCGACGTGGAGACGTTCTCGGAGAAGTCCCCCTTGAGCAGGTGGGGGATGCCACAAGCGAACTCGATCACCTCCAGGCCCCGGTTCACCTCACCGATGGCGTCCGAGAGCACCTTGCCGTGCTCGTTGCTGAGCAGCATGGCCAGGTCACGCTTATGCCGGTCCACCAGCTCCCGGAAGGCGAACATCACCTGGGTGCGGCGGGTGAGGGAGCTGTCCCGCCAGGCGGGGAAGGCGTCCTTGGCGGCCTGCACCGCCTGGTCCACCACCTCGGTGGAAGCGAAGGCCACCCGGGCGGCCACCTCCCCGCTGGCGGGGTTGTAGACCTGGCCGTAGCGCTCCGCCGGGCGGTCGTAGGGCTTGCCGTTGATCCAGTGGTTGATGGTGGTCATGTTTCCTTCCTCTCCTGCGGACGCACCCCCGCCAGAATCACCCCCTACAGATACTGGCACAGGTCCCGCTCCAGGTACCGGCCGTCTCCCTTCCGCCCCACGTAGGAGTCGTTCTCGATGATCACCTTGCCCCGCTGCAGCACCGTCTCCACCTTGCCGGTGACCTCCATGCCCTCATAGCAGGAGTAGTCCACGTTCATGTGATGGCTCTCAGCCGAGAGGGTGCGCGTGGCGGTGGGGTCGTAGACGACGATGTCGGCATCGGAGCCGGGGGCGATGGTGCCCTTCTGAGGATAGAGGCCGAACATCCTGGCCGGCGTGGTGGAGCAGACCTCCACCCAGCGGTTCAGGCCGAGCTTCCCCTGGACCACGCCTCCGTAGAAGCCCAGGTCCATTCGGTTCTCCACGCCCGGCAGACCATTGGGGACCTTGGAGAAGTTGCCGCGGCCCAGCTCCTTTTGGTCTTCGAAGTTGAACGGGCAGTGGTCTGTGGAGACCACCTGCAGGTCGTTGCGGCGTAGCCCGTCCCACAGCTCCTCCTGGTGCTCGGGGGACCGAAGAGGCGGCGAGCACACGAACTTGGCCCCCTCGAAGTCGGCGCGGCCCAGGTCGTCCAGCGACAGGAAGAGGTACTGGGGACACGTCTCGGCGAAGACGTTCTGGCCCAGGTCGCGGGCCTCGGTGACCTCGAACAGAGCGTCGGCCGCCGACAGGTGCACGATGTAGAGCGGGCAACCGGCCAGCTCGGCCAGCTTGATGGCCCGGTGGGTGGCCTCCCCCTCCATCGAGGGCGGCCGGGTGAGGCCGTGGTAGACCGGATCCGTCTGCCCCTGGGCCAGGGCCTGCGCCACCAGCACGTCGATGGCGATTCCGTTCTCGGCGTGCATCATCACGGTGGCGCCGTTGTCCGCCGCCTGCTGCATGGCCCGAAAGATCTCCCCGTCGGTGGAGTAGAAGACCCCCGGGTAGGCCATGAACATCTTGAAGCTGGTCACCCCATCGTCGACCAGCGCGTCCATCTCCTTGAGCGACTGGTCATTGACGTCGCCCATGATCATGTGGAACCCGTAGTCGATGGCACACTGCCCGTCGGCCTTGTCCATCCAGGCCTCGAAACCCTCTCGCAGGGACTGACCCTTCACCTGGACGGCGAAGTCGATGATCGAGGTGGTGCCACCCCAGGCGGCCGCCCGTGTTCCGGTCTCGAAGGTGTCGGAGGCGGAGGTCCCCCCGAAGGGGAGCTCCATGTGGGTGTGGACGTCGATGCCCCCCGGTACCACATACCGGCTCCGGGCCTCGATCACCCGATCGGCCTCCAGGTCGAGAGCGGTGCCGACCAGCGCCACCTTCTCGTCCTCCACCAACACGTCGGCCGCCATCGCATCGGTGGCGGTCACCACGGTTCCGTTCCTGATCAGCGTCTTCACGGCATCTCCTCCCCTAGAGCGCTAAGCCCGCTCCACCGCGTCGGCCAGGATCCCCAGGCCCTCGTCGGCCTCCTCAGGGGTCAGCGAGAGCGGCGGGGCGATGCGCAGCACGTTGCCGTGCAGGCCCCCCTTGCCCACCAGCAGCCCCGCCTCCCTGGTCTCTTCCATCACCACCGAGGCTCCCTCCGCATCGGGCTCCTTGCCTCCGCCCGGGCGCACCAGCTCCACCCCGATCATCAGGCCCTTGCCCCGTACGTCACCGATGACCGACGCCCGCTCGCCCAGGTCACGCAGCCCGCTCTGCAGCCGCTGGCCCACCTTCAGGGCGTTGGTCTGTAGGTCCTCGTCCAGCAGGTAATCGAGATTGGCGAGGGCGCCCGCCGTGGCGAGTGGGTTGCCGCCGAAGGTGGAGATGGAGTTGGCCTGCAGGCAGTCCATGATCTCCCGCCGTCCCACCACCCCGCCGATGGCCAGGCCGTTGCCCAGTCCCTTGGCGAAGGTGAGCAGGTCGGGTACCAAGCCGTGGGCCTGGTAGCCCCAGAAGTGCTCCCCGGTACGCCCCCAGCCGGTCTGCACCTCGTCAGAGATGAACAGGATGCCGCGGCGGTCGAGCACCTCCTTCATGGCACCCAGCATGCCGTCAGGGGGAGTGACGAAGCCGCCCACCCCCTGGATGGGCTCGGCGATCATGCAGGCAACGTCCCCCGAGGTGGCCACGTCGAGGAGGTCGACCAGGTCGTCGACACAGGCGGAGATGAACTGGTCGTCGGGCAGGTGGCCGAACGGGCTCCGGTACCGGTAGCCCCCGTGAACGTAGGCGACGCCGACCGGGCTCAGGCTGGAGGCCGACCAGCTCCTCGTACCGGTGATGGCTATGGCCGAGAAGGAGCGCCCGTGGTAGCTGTTGCGCAGCGCCAGCACCTGGTTGGAGCGCCGGTAGGAGGTGGCAAGCAGCAATGCCGTGTCGTTGGCCTCGGTGCCGGAGTTGGTGAAGAAGACCTTGGCGTCGGGGATGCCCGACAGCTCGGCGATCCTCTCGGCCAGCTCGATCTGCGGCTCGATCAGGTACAGCGTGGAGCTGTGGAGCATCCTGCCGGACTGCTCTCGGATGGCATCCACCACCCGCGGCACGGCGTAGCCGGTCATGGTGGTGAGAATCCCGCCGAAGAAGTCCAGGTACTCCTTTCCTTGGGCGTCCCACACCCGGCAGCCCTTCCCCTCCACCAGGGATATCGGCTCCCGGTAGTAGAGCGCCAGCCAGTCGGGGAGCACCTCCCGGTGGCGGGCCAGCAGCTCGGCGTGGTTTTCCATCGTCTCCCCTCCGCAAGGGGGCCCCTGTCTGAAAGGGGCCTCCCCCACCTATCGACCCTACACCCCCCTAGGGGGCTGTCAGGAGGTCGTAGCTGTCCGGACGGCGGTCCCGGTAGAAGGCCCAGAGCTGGCGCACCTCCTCGATCTTGTCGAGGTCCAGGTCGCGCACCACCAGCTCCTCATCGGTGTCGGAGGCCGGGTCACCCACGAACTGCCCGCGGGGGTCGACGAAGTACGAGGTCCCGTAGAAGTCGTTGTCGCCCAACGCCTCGATCCCCACGCGGTTGATGGCTCCTACGTAGTACATGTTGGCCACCGCCGCCGCCGGCTGCTCCAGCTTCCAAAGGTAGGAGGAGAGCCCCCGGCTGGTGGCCGAGGGGTTGAAGACGACCTCCGCCCCGGCCAGGCCCAGCGCCCGCCAGCCCTCGGGGAAATGTCGGTCATAGCAGATGTAGACGCCGATCCGCCCGGCCTCCGTCTGCCACACCGGCCAGCCGGTATTGCCTGGACGGAAGTAGAACTTCTCCCAGAAGCCCTTCACGTGGGGGATGTGGGTCTTGCGGTACTTGCCCAGGTATTTCCCGTCGGCGTCGATGACCGCCGCGGTGTTGTAGTAGAAGCCGGGCTGCTCCACCTCGAACAGGGGGACCACCAGCACCATGCCGGTCTCGGCCGCCACCTCGCACATCTGCCTGGTGGTGGGGCCGTCTGGGACCGGCTCGGCGAAGCCGTAGTACTCGTTCTCCTGCACTTGGCAGAAGTAGGGGCCGTAGAAGAGCTCCTGGAAGCACATCACCTGGGCGCCGTGGGCGGCCGCCTCCCGGGCGTACTTGATGCTGTTGTCGACCATCGACTCCTTGTCGCCGGTCCACTTCATCTGCACGATGGCCGCTCGCACGCTGTTGGCCATGTCACCTACCTCCGTGAGTCCTTGCTCTCGACCTTACTCCTGACACCTCACACCGGGCACCTCACAACGGTGACGGCTACTCGCCGCCCTCCCGCAGCTCCACCTCGACCGGCTCGAAGGCCTCGCCTCTCACGTCCAGGTCCTCGGCCTCCAGGTCGGCCACCGCCTGCTCGGCCAGGTCGGTGCGGAAGGTGTCCTCGGGAGGCTCTTCGGTGATGACCTCCTGAGAGGTGGCCACCTCCACCGTCTGGGACCACTGTTCCTCGTCCATGACGCCGATCCCGTTGGGTGAAGGCCAAATCAGCTTGTTGATCTCGTTGAGCATCCAGGTCTGGTGGCTCTCGCCCAAGGTGGGCCCGTTGGCCAGCACGATGTCCACGCACTCCTCGAAGTTCTCTCTACAGAAGACCCAGCCCCTGAACGAGGCGCGCAAGAAGCGCTCCGTCAGGTCCTCGTTGCCCTCTTCCGCCAGCCAGTCCTGGCGCACCCACACCGCGTCCTGGAGCATGGCCGTGCCCACCTCGTTGAAGTCGATGACGCTCAGGTCCTGCGGCTGGTAGAGCTCCCCGGTCTCGGGGTTGACCGCTTCCAGCACCTGGGCGTACTCGTTGTACGTCATGGCCTGGGCAGCGTCCACCTCTCGGTTGAGCAGCAACGACATGTCAAACGGCTGCTGGACGATCTCCACGTTGGGGACGTCGAACTTCTCGATGGCGGCAGTGAGCTCGAACTCGTTCCCAAAGCCCCAGGTGCCCACCTGCTTGCCGGCCCAGTCGGCCGGCTCGGTGATCCCCGACTCGGCCCAGGACACCTCCAGGGTGCCGCTGCGCTGGAAGACCTGGGCGACGTTGACCAGGTTGGCCCCCTCCTCGTTGGAGACCAGCGCCTTGGGCACCCAGGCCAGGCCGAACTCCGCCTCGCCGGCCGCCACCACCTGCTGGGGCACGATGTCGACCGCTCCCTCCAGGATCTCCACCTGGAGCCCTTCTTCCTCGTAGAAGCCCTGGTCCCGGGCCGCGAAGTACCCGGCGAACTGGGACTGCGTCACCCACTGGAGCTGCAACCTGACCGGGGTCAGCTCGCCGGCCGCCTCCTCGGCCTGATCAGCCCCGGTCGCCTCGGTGGTGGCCGCCTGCCCGCCACAGGCCGCCAGCAACGTCGCCAGGGCGCCCAGCAGCACCAGAAGACGCCACGTGCCTTGCCTCATGTCGATCCTCCCACTCGCACCGGGCCGCCTCACGATAGCCCTCCCACCTCAGGAGCCGGCCCGCAGCGAGGGGTGCCAGGGCATCACCAACCGCTCGGCCAGCATGATGACACTGTAGAAGCCGATCCCCATCACCGAGCCGACGATGATGGCCGCCCAGGCCTCGGCGAAGTGGAACAGGGCCGCCTGCTGCGAGATGTACACCCCGAGAGCCTGGCGGGACCCGCCGAAGTACTCGGCCACGATGGCCCCGATCACCGCCAGGGCGCTGGCAACCTTGAGGGCGCTGAACAGGTAGGGCAGCGAGTTGGGGAGGCGCACCCGGCGGAGCACGGACAGGTCGCCGGCCCCGTAGGACCGCATCAGCTCCAAGGCAGCCGGCTCCACCTGCACCAGCCCCCGGACCATGTTCATCATGACCGGGAAGAAGACGATCACCGCCACCACCGTCATCTTCGCCAGCGGGTTGGTGATCCCGAACCACTGGTTGGTGATGGGCGCCAGGGCGATGATCGGGGTGGAGTTGGCGGCGACGGCGAACGGCAGCAGCCCGTCACGCAAGGGACGCCAGCGGGCGGTGGCCAGGGCGCCGACGACGGCCAACGCCGAGCCGATGACGAAGCCCCCCAGCGCCTCCTTGAAGGTGAACCAGCCCGCCGGCCAGATCACCCCCGACTCGGCGACGAAGGTGCGGGCGATGACGCTGGGCTTGGGCAGCAGGAAGCGCTCGATCCGAAACACCGCCACCGTCAGCTCCCAGGCGGCCAGGCCCAGCAGGAAGGCGAGGGCGGCCGGAAGGAAGCTGCGGGACCGCTCGACCACCCGCCCGGCGAAGCTCATTCCCGCACCTGCGCTTCCTCTCGCTGCTCGCCACCGCGCAGGCTCTCGCGCACCGAGGTCAGCAGGTCGAAGAACCTCGGGTCCTCCCGAGTCTCCAGGTCTCTCGGATGGCCCAGGTCGATGTCCACCACCTCGATGATCCGTCCCGGACGGGCCGACATGACCGCCACTCGCCCCGACAGGAAGACCGCCTCGGGGATGCTGTGCGTGACGAAGATGACCGTCGTCTCGGTCTGGCTCCAGATGCGAAGCAGCTCGAGCTGCATCTGCTCCCGGGTCATCTCGTCCAGGGCCCCGAAGGGCTCGTCCATGAGGAGGATGGGGGGCTCGAAGGTCAACGCCCGGGCGATGGCCACCCGCTGCTGCATCCCCCCCGAGAGCTGCCATGGGTAGTGGCGGTGGAAGTCCTCCAGCTGCACGAGGCCCAGCATCTCCCGGGAGCGGCGGTCGCGCTCGTGCTTCGGGTGGCCCATCACCTCGAGGGGGAGCTGGACGTTGCGAGCCACGCTGCGCCACTCGAAGAGCGTGGGCTGCTGGAAGACCATCGCGTATTCGAGGTCCAGGCGGGCCCGCCGGGCGCTCTTGCCGTTCACTCGCACCTCCCCCCGGGTGGGTGGGACCAGGTCGCCGATCAGGCGGAGCAACGTGCTCTTGCCGCAACCCGAGGGGCCGATCAGCGAGATGAACTCACCCGGGTAGACGTCCAGGTCGATCTCCCCCAGGGCCACCACCCGACCGGGGCCCTCGCCGAAGACCTTGGTGACGCCGCTGATCGAGACAACAGGTTCCGCCACCGCTATCCCTCCCCCAATCCTTCCCGTGGGCCGGGCACCAGCAGCCGCTCCAGCAGGGTCACCGAGCCGACGAACACGATGCCCAGCGCCGCCGAGACCAGCACCGCTGCGTAGAGCTTCTCCGGGCCGCTGACGTAGTAGTACATGAAGGTGAGCAGCGCCCGGCCCAGCCCCTCGGCCATCCCCGCCGGAAGCTCTCCCACGATGGCCCCGATGACGCTCAGTGTTGCGGAGACCTTCAGGGCGGTGAACAGGAAGGGCAGCGCGGCAGGAAAGCGCAGCTTCCACAGCACGTCCCAGCGGGAGGACGCGTACGAGCGCATCAGCTCCAGTGCCACCGGCTGAGGCGACCGAAGCCCTCTCAGGGTATTGATGGCCACCGGAAAGAAGGTGAGGTAGGCGGAGATCACCGCCACCCCCCGCCAGGAGGGCCACCCCAACCGGGATCCCCAGATCACGACCATGGGGGCGATAGCGATGATGGGCACGGTCTGCGAGGCGACCACGTAGGGCATCAGGCCTCGCTCCAGCGGCCTGGAGTGGACGAACACCACCCCGAGCAGGAAGCCGATCACGCTGCCGGCCACGAAGCCCACCAGCGCAGAGCGCCAGGTGAAGAGGGCCGCCTGGAGGAGGATGCTCAGCAGGACCTCCTCGCCCCCTCGCCGCACGGGGCGAAACAACGCCCCGACGATGTCCCAGAGGTGGGGCATGGACCTGTCATCCGAGCGCACCGGAAGCTCGACGCCCGTAAAGGGGATGCTGCCGCCGGTGGCCGCTCCCAGCAGCTTGTAGCCCTCCCAGGCCAAGAGCGCCAGCCCGAGCAGCAACAGGAACGAGCCGGCCCGGCGAGGCCAGCTGGTCATTCCCAGAAGGGCTGGCCGAACCGCAAGCGCCTTGCTCTCAGGCGAGCCCCCAGGCCGGCCGCCCGTGATCGGATGACCCGGTCCTCCATGCGCAAACTGTAACCCTGCCGATCCAGGGCCGGTCAGCCCAGGTGGTCGAGGAACCACTGCCTGGCGAGGCGGGTCACCTCCTCCAGTGCCCCCGGCTCCTCGAAGAGATGGGTGGCGCCGGGCACCAGCCGCAGCTCCTTGTCGTCGCCGCCCAGCTGCTCGTAGGCCCGGCGGTTCATCCCCACCACCGGATGGTCCAGCTCGCCGACGATGAGCAGGGTGGGCGCCCTCACTTGGGGGAGGAAGGGCTCCGCCAGGTCGGGCCGACCACCCCGCGAGACCACCGCCTGCAC
>JALYHC010000173.1 GCA_030776765.1 Actinomycetota bacterium
GCCTCAATGAGGCCCACCCTTCATGTCCCGGTTGTCCCGCTTCTGAGCTGGACTAGAACCCGTCAGTGGTCCAGGGCGCGGCCGGTGTGCCGGTCGGGCAGGTCTGCATCGCCGTCCCAGAAGCGTAATAGGTACCTGAGTCCGCCCCTGTAGCGATATCGAGGATCGAGAAGACACCCCCCGACGCGCTCTGCGAGGCTACGACCACCCTCGAGTTGGACGAGCAGGTTACCACGCCGATCTGCTGAGGGTTGGTGGCGGAGACGGCGGTCGAGAACAACAAGCTCGGCTCGATGGCTTCGAGACTCGTCGCGTCCGTCGTGTACACCGAGTTGTCGGTGTAGTACACCTTCTCGGCCGTCAGCGCGTTACGTGCGTTGCTCTGGGCGGCCCGGTCCTGGGCCCGCCCCCGAGCGCCGAGGAACGTCGGGATGGCGATGGCGATGAGAATGGCGATGATCAACACCACCACCATCAGCTCGATGAGCGTGAAGCCCGACTCGTCTTTGGCGAGCCGCGCCCGCAGCCAGTGGATCATGGTTGACCTCCTTGGTCGCGCAGGCCGACCGTCAGCCTGCGGTCCCATGTATCGACCGCGACACCTGGGTGCTTGAGCCCCAGAGCGCGAGAAGTGCTGCCACCCTTCCACCGCCGGACTCGAGGCGTGTCCCCGAATCCAGCGAGGGGCTCCCCGACCAGGGGTCGCCCTCTAGGGGGACATCAACGCCCTGGCCCAGGGCATCACCTGGGGCTGACAACTTCCGGGTTCTTTCCTGCGCCCAATGGGCCCTCAAAAGGTGGCGGAGGACGCCGATAAGTGCCCCATGGTCGAAGCTCTCTCGCGCGTCCAGACGCCGCGGTTCGTCGCCGGCCTCTCCACGCAAGGGGCGGCCCGCCTGGTCGGCTTCGCGGTAATGGCCATCACGGCTCCGTTGGTGGCTCGCCATCTGGGCCCGGACGGGTACGGACAGTTGACGATCGTCATCACCGTCCTGTTCTTCCTCAACATGGTCGGGGAGTTCGGCCTCCCCCTCCTGGCAGCCAGGGAGTGGCCGCAGATCACCTCGGCGGATGAGCGTCGCCTGTGGCTGGGCTCGTTCTGGGATCTGCGCCACCTCGTCACCGCCCTAACCATCGCTCTGGGGCTGGGCGTGGCCTTGTTCGCCCCCTTTCCAACCACAGTTCGGATCGGCGTCATGATCGGTCTGATCGGCCTGGTCGCCACGCTGACGGCCGGCACTGCCGGAGCGCTCTTTACGGCAGAGATGGATCCTGCTTCCCCGGCGTTCTTCGAGCTCGCCACCCGGTTGACGTGGCTGGTCGCCGCCCTGGTGGCGCTCGCCCTCGACCAGGCCGTGCTCGGCGTGGTCGGCGCCCTAGCCGTCTCCCAAGTCGCCGGCTCCGCCTTGTTGATCTGGCTCGCCCGTCGGAAGGCCCTCGCGTGGCCGTTTCACGCTCGCCGGGTACCTCGCCGCCTGGTCAGACTCGCCCGCCAGGCCCTGCCGCTCGCGCCGTTACCCATCCTGGGCGTGATGTACGCCCGTGTCGATACCCTGATCCTGGCGGTACAAGCCAGCCCGGCCGAGGTGGGTGTCTACGGGGCCATTTGGAGGATCCTGGAGCTGCTCATGGCCCTGGTGGCGGTGGTCTCCGGCTTCCTGCTGCCGGTGTTCGTCAACTGCCGGAACCGGGAGGAGCAGAAGCTCTTCTACCAGCGCTCTCTCCGACTACTGGCCATAGGCATGATCCCGGCGGCGGTGTTCGTGGGCTTCCTGGCCGGACCGGCGCTCCTGTTCATCGGGGGGTCCGAGTTCGTGGAGCCCACCATAACGGCGGCGGGGATTGTCTGGCCAGAGGCCGCGCTGGCGATGGTCATGGGCGCGTTCGCGCTGATGAGCATTGGGAACGTCAACGGAACAGTGATGCTGGCTCGGAAGCTCCATCCCCAGCTCGTTCGTCATTTCCTCTTGGCCATCGGAGCCAATGTGGTGCTGGCCCTGTTTCTCATCCCGAGGTTCTCATACCTAGGGGCGGCCGCCGCCAGCTTAGGCTCCGAGGCCGTCGCCGTCGTGCACTCGACTTGGATCGCCCGGCGGAACCTGGGGCCGCTGGCTCTGGGATCTGCCCTGATGTGGCCCCTAGCGGCAGGAGCCGGAGTGGCCGGCGGTCTGATGGTGCCGATTCCACTCGTCGGCCGAATGACCCTGGCCGGTCTCCTGGCGGGCTGGATCAGCTGGATAGCCGTGGGCGACGACCTGAGAGCGCTCTTGGCACGGGGAAAGACTCGAGATGGGCCGGAGTGGTCGATTCGCTACTTGGGACGGCTGTTGCGCCGGTTGGATCGACAAGGACCACTGGAGCCGCACAACCGGCGTGCGTACGCGGTATGGCTGCTGCGCGACACGATCCGGGATGGCTACTACCGCAAGCGGGCCCGCCGGGCAGGGTCTCCCTGGCCACCCAACCCCGACAGCGTGGCCGGACCAAAAGTGAACATCGGGAGCGGCAATGATCACCGGGAGGAATGGATCAATCTCGATCTCCGTCCGGTAGGCGACCTGGTGGCGGAGGTTACCGCCTTGCCCTTCCGAGACGGTTCGATCGACTACGTGCTGGCCAACGACCTGCTCGAGCACTTCTGGGGCGAACAGATTCAAAGCCTGCTGGCGGAGTGGCGACGGGTGCTCGGTCGGGACGGCTGGCTGGAGCTGAGGGTTCCCAACCTTCTGTACCTGGGCCGGCTTCTCCAGACGAACAAGGACCTCACTCCCTTTATCGAGAACATCTATGGCGGACACCGCTGGGGTGAGCGAGGCGAGCTCGACACCCATCACTGGGGCTGGACGCCGGACACCCTGGAACGTGAGCTGGCCCAGGCCGGGTTCACAGTCGTGACAAACGACCACGCCCCCAACATGACGGTCAAGGCTCTGCGCCAATCAAAGTCGAGCGCCGGGAGTGCATCGTGAAGGCTGAAATGCCACCCCACGAGCACACCTCGATCGGGAGGGCCATTCGAGTTGGCGTGGACGGACGTTCGGTCTCCGGGCGTCGGACCGGCGTCGGCCGTTACGTGGGCGAGCTTCTCTCCGCCGCCGCCCGTCTGGCGGGCTCCTCGGTCCAGTTCACCACAGTGTTGTTCAGGAGCCCGAACGGATGCGATGTGCAGGATCTCCGCGCAGCAGGGGTAAAGACGCGAAAGCTCTGGAGACCGCTGGAGAAGGCCTTCTACGTCGGCACCCGACTCCTCCTGCCTGTTCCCTTCGAGCTGGTGGCGCCGGGACAGGACGTGATGCTGTTCCCCAACTATCGGCGCTTTGTGACGCTCGGCAAGCCAACCGTGTCGGTGATCTATGACCTGGGTTATCTGGTTGCGCCGGAAAGCGTCCATCCCCGTTTCATCCACCAGCTGCGGTGGATTGCCCCCCAGGCCATCCGCCGCAGTGACGTGGTCATCGCTGTCTCCCACACTGTGGCCGCCGAGATAGCCGCCGCCTATCCGAGCAGCGCCGCCCGTCTCCGGGTGATCCGTCCTGGGCCCGCCAGGGAGCTTTCGACCGATGCCCCTGCTGACTGGCGCGCCCGCCTCGAACGGCTCGGGCTGCGGCCCGGCTACCTCCTGCACGTTGGGACCATCGAGCCGCGCAAGAATCTTGTCAATTTGATGGAGGCGATGCGCCGTCTGCCCCCCGGCCTGGCCAAGATGCATCCGCTGCTATTGGTGGGCCCGAGAGGGTGGTCGGACGGGCCCATCCTGAAGGCGATCGACTCGGCCGCGGATCGAGTACGGCACCTCTCCTTTCTGCCCGATCCTGATCTGCGGGCCGTCTACGAGGGCGCCTCCTTGCTGGTCTTTCCCAGCCAGTACGAGGGATTCGGGCTGCCGATTCTCGAGGCGATGTGCGCGGGACTGCCGGTGGCGTGCTCAGACATCCCCGTTCTGCGAGAGGTGGGGGGCCGGGCGCCCGCCTACTTCGATCACCGCGATCCGGCCGCCATTGCCGCCACTCTCGTCGACCTGCTCACCAACCCGGACCATCGAGAGGCCATGGCCGCTCGAGGCAGGACTCAGGCGAATCGGTTCTCCTGGGAGCCTTCGGCCAGCCTATTCCTGGACACCCTGGTCGAGCTGTCGGCGCGCAACCGGTGACGCTCGCCTCAGGTTCGACTTCCCTACCAATAGCAATACCAATGGGTGAGAACGACGTTCGTATCCGACCACGCGGACGGTTCCGGGTCCTCCAAGCATTGCTCTGATCGCTAAGTCCAAGTCGCCTCTGGGCCGAAACAACCTCCGAAGCGCAGGCCGATCGGAGTGGCTCGGTGAGCATCAGATTGGTGAACTACATCCGGCTGGTCCGGTGAGCGCGACCGCGTGCCGGTCTGGTGCGTGGCATGGCATGGCACGCGCTGGTAGCCCCCGTGGCAGTGGTGATCGTGCTGGGAAGAGCCGGCCCGTCCTGGGTTGCCGGATGATGCTAGAGCGGCGGCGAGCAGACCATGGGCTGTCGGA
>JALYHC010000174.1 GCA_030776765.1 Actinomycetota bacterium
GGTCGAGAGGAGGGCCACGGTTCGCTTCGGCATGCCGACATCGTGACCTTAGGTGGTCCTAATAATCAAGCGCAGGCGAGCCGGCAGTCGAGCTCACGCCTCGCGCCAATCGACTGCTGCCCTCACCCCCGCCGCGCCGGCCACTCGGCGGCGCGGCCGGGTCAGCGGCCCTGCTGCTGGGCCTGTATCAGGTGATACAGCAGGATGAGCTGGGTGATGGCCAAGGGCTCGTCACGCTCGCCGTTGATCATCCCGAGCGACTCAGGGAGGGGGTCGTCGACGCCGAGCTCGGCCCAGATGGCCTCCTCCACCTTCCTGGTCATCTCCCGCGGCGCGTAGGAGTGGATGTGGAGGCGCTCGACGGGCTTGCCGTCCTCGTCCCGGGCCACGTTGAGGTGGATGGCCTCTCGCACGTCCTCGGTGACGATGGAGCTCAGGTCGGGATGCGAGATGGTGGGCCGGAGGAGCAACTTGGCCGAGAGCGGGTCCTCGGCCGTCTCGCCTCGCTCGGCGATGGGCTCGAAGCGCACCACGATGTCGGCATAGGTCCGCTGGGGGCGGATGAACTTCTCCGACTCGGGCTCGCGCTTCTTCAGGTCGGCCGCCACCTCTTCTTTCGTGTAGCCCCGCTTGGTGGTGTCGCGCTTGTACTTCCACTCGTAGCGGATCTCCTCGGGGGGGTCGAGGAAGACGGTGATGTCGAAGCAGGCCCGCATCACCTTGGTGTAGAGAGGAAGGAGGCCGTCGAGGATGACGAACTCCCGGGGCTCCACCAGCTCAGGACGCCCGAGGGTGCCGTCGGAGTGGGAGTACACGGGCTTCAAGATGGGCTCGCCCGTGGCCAGCAACCGCATGTGCTGCTCCATGATGTCCATGTAGTTGCACAAGGGGTTGAGCGGCGTGAAGGGCAGAGCCTTGCGCTCGTTGCGGTCGTAGCGGTGGTAGTCGTCCACGCAGGCGGCGGTGATGCGGTCGGGACTGAGGGCAGACGCCAATCCCTCCGAGATGGTGGTCTTGCCGGTCGCCGAGTCCCCGCAGATGGCCAACATCACGGGGCGTGTGGTCTGGGGGCCGTTGCCCCGGGCGGCCTTCTCCATCGTCATGTGCTTGTCAGGCATGCACTCCCCTTGTCTTCTGCCGCCTTCGTCAGGCGGCGATGACCGCCTCGCCGGCGGAGCGGACGGCGGCGACCGCCTCCTTCAGGCCGCCCTCGTGCTTGTACAGCGACGATCCCGCCACCAGCACTCGTGCTCCGGCGGCAGCAGCGGCACCAGCCGTCTTCGGCCCGATGCCGCCGTCGACCTCCAGATCGATGTCCCGCCCCGAATCGTCGATCATGCGACGGATCTCGCTGATCTTCGGCTCCATGGACGAGAGGTAGTTCTGGCCTCCGAACCCTGGGTTCACGGTCATGACCAGCACCAGGTCCACCAGGTCCAGGACGTGGGCGACCGCCGATGGCGGGGTAGCCGGGTTCAGGGCCACCGCCGCCTTTGCCCCCGCCTTGGCCACCGCGTCCAGGCTGCGGTGCAGGTGGATGGGAGCCTCGGCGTGGACGATCACCCACTCGCACCCGGCGTCCACGTACTGGGACAGCATGGCGTCGGGGTCGGCGACCATGAGATGGGCCTCGAACGGGACCGAAGCATGGTCGCGACAAGCGGCGATGATGTCGGGCCCGAAGGTGAGGTTGGGCACGAAGTTGCCGTCCATGACGTCCCACTGGATCCGGTCCACGCCGGCCTGCTCCAGGGCCTGGACCTCCTCGCCCAGGCAGGCGAAGTCGGCGGGCAGCACGGAGGGCACCACCAGCACCGACTCGCCTGTGTCTGCCATGGGCTTAGCCCTGCTCCATGTCCGACGAGTACGAGCCGGACCGGGCGGCCGAGTTCATCTTGGCCCGATGGGCCAGCGCCTGCTGGGCTGCCTCCCAGTTGGCGTTGTCACCCTTCCATGCCTTGAGGACCGGGCCCTGCAGGGCTCGGGCGTAGGAGAAGGCGAGCTGCCAGGGCTGGGGCCCGAGCTTGTTCATGCGGTTCAGGTGGTCAGTGGCCTGCTCGGGCGTCTGGCCCCCGGACAGGAAGCAGATCCCCGGCACGGCGGCCGGCACGACCCGGCGCATGCACGCCACCGTCATCTCTGCCACCTGCTGCGGGTCGGAGGGGAAGGACTCGTGCCCCTTGCCGGCGATGACCATGGAGGGCTTGAGGACCATGCCCTCCAGCTCCACCCGCTGCAGGGCCAGCTGGGCGAAGACCGCTCTCAGGGTGTTCTCGACCACCGCGAAGCAGCGCTCGATGGAGTGATCGCCGTCGATGAGGACCTCGGGCTCCACGCAGGGGGCCATCCCCGCCTCCTGGGTAAGGGCAGCGAAGCGGGCCAGGGCGTGGGCGTTGGCGGCGATGCAGTAGTCGCTCGGCAGCTCGTCGCCCTCGATCTGGATGACCGCCCGCCACTTGGTGAAGCGAGCCCCCATGTCCGCGTACTCGGCGAGGCGCTCGCGGAGCCCGTCGAGGCCTTCGGTGATCTTCTCCCTTTCACCGGTGCCGGCGAGGGGGTTGGCCCCGGTGTCCACCTTGATGCCGGGGATGACGCCGTTCTCCTCCAGCGCCTGACACATCGACCGTCCGTCCGAGGTCTGCGACCGGATCGTCTCGTCGTAGAGGATGGCGCCGGACACGTACTCGCCCAGCCCGGGAGTGGTGAACAACAGCTCCCGGTAGTCGCGGCGGGACTCGTCGGTCGACTCGATGTTCTCGGCCTCGAGCCGCTTGGTGGCCGTGCCCGTGGACTCGTCGGCGGCCAGGATGCCTTGGCCCTCGGCTACCAGGGCCTGTGCGGTGGCTCGCGGATCTAGTTGGGCCATTGCGTGTCCTCCGTCGTTCGGATTTCGTTTGGGAGTCTCTGGCTCCATGTGCAGAGTGCTCCAGC
>JALYHC010000175.1 GCA_030776765.1 Actinomycetota bacterium
TCCTCACCCTGCCCATCCTGTTCTTCTTCGTCAAGGACGGCGAGCAGATCTCGGGGTGGTTCCTCCGCCAGGTCGACGAGCAGTACCGGGACGACGTGCGGGCCTTGAGCCGCCGGGCCTGGCAGACGGTGGCTGCTTACCTGCGGGGCCTGGCGGTGGTGGCCTTCTTCGACGCGGTGGTGATCGGGATCGGCTTGCTGGTCATCGGCGTCCCGTTGGTGGTCCCTTTGGTGACGCTCACCTTCTTCGGCGGTTTCTTCCCCATCGTCGGTGCAGTGCTGGCCGGGCTGCTGGCGGTGCTGGTGGCCCTGGTGAACGGGGGCCTGGTGGATGCCCTGGCGGTGCTGGCGGTAGTGCTGGTGGTGCAGCAAGTGGAGGGGGACGTGCTGGCGCCGCTGGTGCTGGGCCGGGCGGTGCAGTTGCATCCCCTGGTGATCCTGCTGGCCTTGACGGCCGGGGCCGTCGTGGCCGGCGTGGTAGGTGCCTTCTTGGCGGTTCCGACGGCGGCGGTGCTGGTGGCGGTAGGGGCTGAGTTCCGAGCCCGGCGGGAAGGCGCCGAGGCCCAGCCCGATGGACTGCGAAGAAAGGAGGCGAGTTGGCGAAGGTAGCCCAATTGCGGATCTACTCGATTGAGGAAGGGAAGATGGAGGACTTCCTGACCGCCTGGAGGCAGGGGGCGGTGCCGCTGCGTCGTCGCCATGGCTTCCAGGTCCTGGGCGCATGGACCACCGAGGGTCAGGACCGATTCGTGTGGATCGTGGGCTACGAGGGTGGCGATAGCTTCCAGGCCGCCGACCAGGCCTACTACGCCTCGCCGGAGCGCAAGCAGCTCGATCCCGACCCGGCCGGCTACATCCAGCACGCAGAGCACCACTTGTTGGAGCCGGTGGCCGTCTGAGGGTTCGTCTCCCCCTCTTCTCCTCCTCCCGCTTGCGGGAGGGGGTGGGGGGAGGGTTCTTCTCCCCTCCCTGTGGGCCCTCCCTCTGGCAGAGTTCAGGCGGAAGGGCGGAGGACGGCAACGCCTACCATTTCACGGCATGCCCGTCGACATCGACATCGCATACGTGGCCCGCCTGGCCCGGCTGGCCCTGACGGACGACGAGCTGCGCCTCTATGAAGAGCAGCTCCAGGTCATCCTGGAGCACGCCGCCCGTGTGCAGGCCCTGCCCACCGAAGACGTGGCCCCCACTTCCCACCCGCTGCCCCTGGTCAACGCCTTCCGCCCCGACGCGGTGGCCAACTGTCTGGAGCGCGATGAGGTGCTCGCCCAGGCCCCCGACCCCCAGGACGGCTTCTTCCGCGTTCCCCGCATCCTGGAGGAGGGTTGACCGATCCGGCCGACCTGAGCCTGGCGGAAGCGGCCGATCGGCTTCGCTCCGGCGACCTCGCCTCGACCGAGCTACTCGAGGCCGTCCTGCGCCGGATCGCGGCGACCGAAGCCCACCTGCATGCCTACCTGACCATCGACCACGAGGGAGCCGCCCGGGCCGCCGAGGAGGCCGACCGTGCCTTCGAGCGGGGAGAGGACTCCGGGCCCGTGCAGGGCGTCCCGGTGGCGCTCAAGGACAACATGGTGACCCGAGGCTTGGAGACCACCTGCTCCTCGCAGATCCTGGCCGGCTACCTGCCCCCCTACGACGCCACCGTGGTGGAGCGGCTGCATAGGGGCCGGGCGGTGCTGGTGGGCAAGACCAATCTGGACGAGTTCGCCATGGGCTCCTCGACCGAGAACTCCGCCTACGGGCCCAGCCACAACCCCTGGGATCCCGAACGGGTGCCGGGGGGCTCCTCGGGCGGGTCGACGGCGGCGGTGGCGGCGGGATCGGCGGTGGCGGCGCTGGGATCCGATACCGGGGGGTCGATTCGCCAGCCGGCCGCCCTCTGCGGGGTGGTGGGCATGAAGCCCACCTACGGGCTGGTGAGCCGCTACGGGCTGGTGGCCTTCGCATCGTCTTTGGACCAGATCGGGCCCATCACCCGCACGGTGGAGGATGCCGCCCTCCTCCTGGGGGCGATAGCCGGCCACGACCCCCGGGACGCCACCTCCTATCGGGGGGACCTGCCCGATTTCCGAGAGGGCCTGGGCCGGGGCGTGGAAGGGCTGCGGGTGGGAGTGGTGGCAGAGCTGTCCGGGGACGGCGTCGAGCCGGGCGTCGACGAGGCCGTCCGCCGCTCCCTGGAGGCGCTGGAAGGGGCCGGGGCCAAGGTGACCGAGCTCTCCCTGCCGTCCGTGAGTCACGCCTTGAGCGCCTACTACCTGATCGCCCCCGCCGAGGCCTCTGCCAATCTGGCCCGGTACGACGGGGTGCGCTACGGGCTTCGGGTGGCGGGCGGCGTGGCCGAGGAGATGATGGCCCGCAGCCGGGCAGATGGGTTCGGCCCGGAGGTGAAGCGGCGCATCCTGCTGGGTACCTACTCGCTCTCCGCCGGTTACTACGAGGCCTTCTACGGCCAGGCCCAGCGGGTGCGCACCCTGGTGCTGCAGGACTTCGCCGCCGCCTACCAGCAAGCCGACGTGCTGGTCTCGCCCACCAGCCCCACCACCGCCTTCCCGCTCGGCGCTCGCACCTCCGATCCCCTGGCCATGTACCTGAGCGACGTGTGCACCATCCCCTCCAATTTGACCGGGCACCCGGCCATCTCGGTGCCGGTGGGCCTGGACGAGGGCCGCCTCCCGGTGGGCCTCCAGGTGATGGCGCCCGCCCTTGGGGAGGAGATCTTGTTCCAGGTGGCGGCGGCGGTGGAGGACCTGGCCGGGTTAGGCCGGCGGCCCCCCCTGGCGACGTCGGAGGTGGCGTGATGGGCTACCAGACGGTGATCGGCGTGGAGACCCACGTCGAGCTTCGCACCAGCTCCAAGATGTTCTGCCCCTGCCCGGCCGTCTTTGGGGCGACGCCCAATAGCAACGTCTGCCCGGTCTGCCTGGGCCTGCCGGGAGCCCTGCCGGTCCCCAACGAGCGAGCCATCGAGATGACCCTGGCGCTGGGGCTGGCCCTCGACTGCCGGGTAGCCGAGCACTCGGTCTTCCATCGCAAGAACTACTTCTACGCCGACCTCCCCAAGAACTATCAGATCTCCCAGTACGACCTGCCCTTCTGCATCGAGGGCCACCTCGACCTGGAGCTGGACGGCGGAGTGCGGCAGGTGGGGATCATGCGAGTGCACCTGGAGGAAGACACCGGCAAGATCGTCCATGTCGGCGAGGGGGGGCGAATCACGTCTGCCGACTACGCCCTGATCGACTTCAACCGCTCGGGCATCCCGTTGGTTGAGGTGGTGAGCGATCCCGACCTGCGCTCTCCCGAGGAGGCGCGGGCCTACGCCACGGAGCTGCGCGCCCTGCTGCTGGCCATCGGTGTCTCCGACGCCCGGCTGGAGGAGGGGAGCCTGCGCTTCGACGCCAACATCTCCTTGCGCCCTGAAGAGCAGGAAGAGCTGGGCACCAAGGTGGAGGTGAAGAACATGAACTCCACCCGCTCCCTCCAGCGAGCGCTGGCCTTCGAGGTGGACCGGCAGCGCCGGCTGCTCGATTCCGGCCGGCCGGTGGTGCAGGAGACCCGGCACTGGGACGAGGAGGCCCAGGTCACCCGGCCCGGGCGGACCAAGGAGGAGGCGTCGGACTACCGCTACTTCTCGGAGCCCGACCTGCTCCCGATGGAGGTGAGCCGGCAGTGGAGGGACCACGTGGCCGCCTCGCTTCCCGTCCTCCCCGCCCAACAGCGGGCCGGCTATCGGCGGCTGGGTGTGAACGCCCGGGCAATCGCGGCGCTGTCGGCCACCGAGGGCCTGGGCGGCCTGCTCGAGCGGGCGGTGGAGGTAGGGGCCGATGCCGGGGTGGTGGCCAACTGGCTGACCGGCGAGGTGGTCGCCTACCTGCGCCGGGAGGACCTCGGCCTGGTCGACCTCCCCCTGACCGGCGAGGACCTGGCCGAGCTGGCGGGGATGTGGGGGCGGGGCGAGCTGTCGGCCACCGCTGCCAAGGAGGTGCTGGGAGCGGTGATGGCTGGCGACGGGCGCCCAAGGGAGGTGGCCGAGCGCCGCGACCTGCTCCAGGTGTCCGATCTGGCCGCCCTGGGCCCGCAGGTCGAGGAGGTCCTGGCCGCTCATCCCCGGGAGCTGGAGCGGCTCAGGGCCGGAGAGCAGCGGCTGGTGGGCTTCTTCGTCGGCGAGGTGATGAAGGCCACCCGGGGAAAGGCCGACCCCAAGCTGGTGTCGCAGCTGATCCGGGAGGAGGTGTCCTAGGTCCCTCCCTCGCTTGCGGGGAGGGTGGCCGAGCGAAGCGAGGCCGGGTGGGGCTCTCCTGGGAGTTACGGCACCACCAGTACCGGGCAGGGGGATTCGTGGGCCACCCGATCCGCCACCGAGCCCATCACCATCCGCTCCACGATGCTCGCTCCCCGACGGCCGACGACCAGCACATCGGCCTGGTTCTCCTCACAGAAAGCCACCAGCCGGGCGGCCGGGTCGCCCAGCTCCTCGACCGTTTGCCAGTCCAGCCCGGCCAGGTCGACCGCGTCCACCGTCTGCTGCAGCACCGAGCGCTGGGCCTCCATCAAGGCGTCCCCCAGGACGTCGGGAGGAGGGGGAGACCCACCGATGCCCCACCAACCCTCGGGAGGGCGGACCACGGTGACGATGTAGAGGGTGGCCTGGTTCCGTCGAGCCAGGGCCGTGGCCACCCGAGCGGCCTGGATGCTGCGCTCGGAGCCGTCGGTGGCCGCCACCACCGTTCGCGGGCTCCACTCCTCCCGTTCCATCTCCGCTCCTTTCACTCGTGAAGGAGTGCGACCTGAGCCCCCACCGCGCGATAAGCAGGAACTGCGCGCCGATCCCGGCTGACCAGTGGCAGGTTCGCTTCTTGGGCGCAGCTCCGATCAAGGCATCGTAGATGGAGCCTCCGGCAAAGCCCATGTTGGCGAGAGTGCCCGGCAATCCGTCGGCCACCGGTGCCGAGAGGTGAATGCGGACCGGGAAGGTGGCGGCATTCTTTAGGCAATAGGGGCGCGCCACGCGCTACTCCAACCCTAGGTTCGCTTGGATGAGCGGCAGAATGGCCGGCATGGTGGAGGTACGAGAGCGCTTGCTGCTCCCCGGCCCGGTGCTGATGCCCTCCCAGGTCTACCGGGCGCTGGGGGAGCCCATCGTCAACCATCGCGGGCCGGCATTGCAGGCATGCCTGCAGGAGCTGACAGAGGGCCTTGGCTGGCTGTTCCAGACCGCCGGTCGGGTGCTGATCTTCACCGCCAGCGGCACCGGGGCCCTGGAGTCCGTCGTCGCCAACTGCTTCAACTCCGGCGACCCGGTGGTGGTGGCCACCGCTGGCTCCTTCGGGGAGCGCTGGGCCGGCATCGCCCGTGCCTTTCGCCTGGACGTCCACCTGTACGAGCAGCCGTGGGGCCAGGCCCTCGACCCCGAGCGCCTGGCCGCCTTCGCCACCGAGCGGCCGGATGCCAAGGCCGTGCTGGTCACCCACTCCGAGACCTCCACCGGGACGGTGCACGACCTGGAGTCCATCGCCGCCGCCCTCGCCGGTCACCCCGCCCTGCTGGCGGTGGACGCGGTGTCGAGTGCCGGGGCGGTGCCCTTTCGCATGGACGAGTGGGGGGTGGACATCGCTCTGAGCGGCTCGCAGAAGGCGCTCGCTTCGACGCCGGGGCTGTCCTTCGTGGCCGTGGGTGAGCGAGCCTGGTCCCGGCGGGGGGAGCTACCCCGCTACTACTTCGATTGGGATCTCGCCGCCACTTTCGCCGAGCGCCGGCAGACGCCGTGGACGCCGGCGATCCACGTGATCTTCGCCACCCTGGAGGCGCTGCGCTTGCTGCAGGAGGAGGGACTCGAGTCCGCCTGGGAGCGCCATAGGAAGCTGGGGGCGGCGGTTCGGGCGGGGGTGCAAGCCCTGGGGCTGCGGCTCTTCTCCAGGGCGGCCGGGCGGTCAAACACCGTCACCGCGGTGGAGCTGCCCGGCCACGTGGACGCCACCGTGCTGCTGGGCGAGATCCGGCGGCGGACCGGCATCGTCTTCGCCGGGGGCCAGGGCCCGCTGGCGGGCAAGGTGCTGCGCTTCGGGCACCTGGGCAGGCTGGGAGCGGAGGACGTGCTGGCCGGCCTGGCCGCCTTGGAGGAGGTGCTCCCCGACTTCGGCCTGGAGGTCGTCCCCAGCTCGGCGGTGGCCGCCGCCAAGGAGGAGCTGCGGTGAGGCCCAAGGTGGTGGTAGCCGAGCCGGTGGCGGAGGCGGCACTCGAGGCACTGGCCGAGCATTGCCGGGTGGACCTGGCGGTGGGGGCCGACCGGGACGAGCTGAGCCAGCGCCTCTCCGATGCCCAGGCCTTGGTCGTGCGGTCCGGTACCAAGGTGGATGCCGAGCTCATCGAGGCTGCACCGCAGCTCAGGGTGATCGGACGCGCCGGCATCGGGGTCGACAACATCGATCTCGATGCCGCCACTTCGGCCGGTGTGCTGGTGGTGAACGCTCCTCAGGCCAACGTCATCTCCGCCGCAGAGCAGACGCTGGCCTTGCTGCTGGCCCAGGCTCGCAACATCCCCCGAGCCGACGCTTCCCTGCGCTCGGGCAACTGGGACCGAACCGGATTGGCCGGGGTGGAGTTGCACGGCAAGACGCTGGGGATCCTTGGGCTGGGCCGGGTGGGAAGCCAGGTGGCGGAACGCGCCGGTGCCTTCGGCATGCGGGTCATCGGCTACGACCCGTACGTGAGCCCCGAGCGGGCCCGGCGACTGGGCGTGGAGCTGACGGACGACCTGGCTCGCCTGTTCGCCGAGGCCGACTTCATCACCCTGCACCTGCCGCTCACCAGGGAGACCGAAGGGTTGGTGGGGCGGGACAGCTTCGAGCTGATGAAGCCGGGAGTCCGCATCGTCAACACCTCTCGGGGCGGGGTGGTCGACGAGGAGGCCCTTGCCGAGGCGGTGCGCTCCGGCCGGGTGGCGGGGGCGGCTCTGGACGTCTTCTCCCAGGAACCACTGGTGGAGAGCCCGCTGCTCGAGCTGCCCCAAGTGGTGCTCACCCCCCACCTGGGGGCGGCCACGCACGAGGCCCAGGACAAGGCGGGGACGTCGGTGGCGGAGGCGGTGGCGGCTGCGCTTCGTGGTGAGCTGGTTCCCAGTGCCGTGAACGTCGACCTGGGCCGGGAGGTCTCCGAGGAGGTGAGGCCCTACCTGCCCCTGGTCGAGCAGATGGGCCGGGTGTTGGTGGGCCTGGCTCGCGGCCTGCCCGAGCGGCTGGAGGTGCGGGCGGAGGGGCGGCTGGCCGAGCACCCCGTTCGGCCGCTGGCCCTGGCCGCCCTGAAGGGGTTGCTGGCCTCGGTCACCAGCGCCCCGGTGTCGTACGTGAACGCTCCTCAGCTCGCCGAGTCACGAGGCCTGAGGGTCGCCGAGCACGCCTCGCCGGAAGCCCGCGACTACGTCGCCCTGGTGCGGCTGTCGGGGCTGGTGGGGGCGAGGCCGGTCTCGCTGGCCGGCACGCTGCTGGGCCGCAAGGGGCCGGTGCTGGTCGAGATCCTCGGCTACGAGATCGAGCTGTCGCCCTCCCGCTACCTGCTGATGGTGCGCAACGACGACGTCCCCGGCGTGATCGGCCGGGTGGGAACCTACCTGGGGGACCGGGGAGTCAACATCGCCAACATGGTGGTGGGGCGCTCCCCGGCCGGTGAGGCGGCGATGATGGGCCTCAACCTCGACCAGCCGGTCGGCGAGGACGACCTGCAGCGCCTGCGGGCGCTTCGAGGGGTGAACGATGCCCGCTTCGTCGAGTTGCCGGTGATCCCATGAGCATCCTGGTGGTGGCCAACGCCGAGGCCGGGTCGGCCGAGCGACACCGGGTGGAGGCGGGCTGGGCGGTCCTCGCCGACCGGCAGGGCACCGAGCTGCGCTGGACGGAGGAGCCCGAGGAGCTGGACGAGGTGCTCGACGACCTGGGCTGCCGCACCCTGGTGGTGGCGGGAGGCGACGGCAGCCTCCACCTGGTGGCCCAGCGGCTTTGGGACCGAGGCATCCTGGAGGAGACGCTGCTCGGGCTGGTCCCGCTGGGTACCGGCAACGACCTGGCCCGCGGGCTGGGTCTCCCGCTCGAGCCGCAGGAGGCCGCCCGGGTGCTGCTGGACGGGAAGCCCCGCTCGCTCGACCTGCTGGTGGACGAGGAGGGTTCCATCGCCGTCAATGCCGTCCACGCCGGCCTGGGGGCGGAGGCCGCCGTCCGGTCCGAGGACCTCAAGGGGTCTCTCGGCCCGCTGGCCTATCCCATCGGGGCGGCCATCGCCGGCGTGCGAGCGGGAGGGTGGGACCTGGAGGTGACCCTCGACGGGCAGCGCCTCCTTCCCGCCGATCCGGGCGAGGGGGTGCTGATGGTGGGGGTCGCCAACGGCCCCTCCATCGGGGGAGGCACCCTGCTCATCCCCCATGCGGCGTTGGACGATGGCCTCTTGGACGTGCTGGTGGTGGCCGCTACCGGAGCGGCCGCCCGGGCGGCCTTCGGGGCGGCGCTTCGCAGGGGCGAGCACCTGCCCCGCCGCGACGTGGCCCACGGCAGGGGCGGGGAGGTGCGCATCGCAGGGGATCGGGTCCGCTACGACGTCGACGGCGAGGTCATCGAGGAGGTGGCCGAGCGGACCTACCGCCTGGTGCCCCGGGCGTGGCGGATGCTGGCGGCATGACACCGGAGGACCTGGGGCGGTTCCGGACCCTGCAGGACCCGCAGGTCCATCCGGACGGCCGGCGGGTGGCCTTCACAGTCGGCTGGATGGAGATCCACGAGGATCGCTATCGCAGCCAGGTCTGGCTGTGGGACGGCGAGCAGGCGAGCCCCTTCACCCACGGCCCGCTGGACCGGGCTCCGCGCTGGTCGCCCGAGGGCCGGCGGCTGGCCTTCTTGCGCAAGGGCCCGTCGGACGAGGATCGGGCGCAGGTGGCGGTGCTTCCCACCGCCGGTGGCGAGGCCAGGGTGGTGAGTGACTTCCCCCTGGGGGCCGAGGAGCTTGCCTGGTCCCCGGACGGCCGGATGCTGGCGGTGGTTGGGGTCGATTGGACCGAGGATTGGGCCGGCCTCGAGGACGACGAGCGCCGCCGGAGGCCCCGCAGGGTGACCCAGGTGCCCTGGCGGGCCGACAATCGTGGTTGGGTGCACGACCGCCGCCGCCACCTCTATCTGGTCGATCCGGACGGCGAGGATGACCCGCGCCTCTTGACACCCGGCGACTACGACGAATCGGGTCCGTGTTGGAGGCCGGACGGCGCGGCGGTGGCTTTCCTGAGCGCCCGCCACCCCCGGCTCGGCCTGGAGCCCGGCGTGCAGCCCTTGGAGGTGCGAAGCGACGGGGGTGAGGCGCATCCGTTGGCCGAGCGGGGAATGTGGAACATGGTCTCGTACCGGCCGGACGGCGCTCTCCACCTGGTGGGCCAGCCCGACCCGGAGGCCTCCCCGGACATCTCGAGCGTGTGGCGGAGCGAGGACGGGGAGTGGACCGACCTCACCGGCGAGCTCGACCGCAGCGTCTTCTTCCACTCGCCGGTGGCCCCGCCGGGCCCCAGATGGGCGGGTGACGCTTTCTTCGCCACCTTGGAGGACGCCGGGCGGGTCGGCGTCATTCGAGTGGGCCCGGACGGGCAGCTGGAGAGGGTGGTGGGCGGCGATCGGGTGGTCACCGGCGCCGACCCCTCTCCGGACGGGTCGTGCCTGGCCTTCGTGGCTACCACTCCCACCGATCCCGGCGAGCTGTGGTGGTGGCAGGAGGGGGAGGAGCGCCGCCTGACATCGATGAACGAGGGATTCCGCAAGGAGGTACCGCTGGTAGAGGCTCGTCCGTTCATCGTGGCCTCCGACGGGGTGGACATCGATGCCTGGGCCTACCTACCCCGCGGGGAGGCCTCGGTCCCCCTCCTCCTCAACATCCACGGCGGCCCGGCCACCCAGTACGGCTACGGCTTCTTTGACGAGTTCCAGGTGTACGCCGGGGCCGGGTACGGGGTGGTGGCCTGCAATCCGCGCGGCTCCAGTGGCCGGGGGCGGGACTTCGTGCGGGCGGTGATCGGCGAGGGCTGGGGGGTGGTGGACCTGGCCGACATCACCGCGGTGGTCGATGCCGCCCTGGCCGAGTTCCCGCGCCTCGACGGGCAGCGGGTGGGGGTGATGGGCGGCTCTTACGGGGGCTTCATGACCGCCTGGCTGATCGGGCACGACCGGCGCTTCTCGTCGGCGGTGGTAGAGCGCGCCCTGTTGTCGTGGGAGTCGTTCTCGGGGACCTCCGACATCGGTGGCTACTTCGCCCGCAAGTACCTGCAGGCCGATCTCCCCGACCAGCCCGAGGTGCTCCATGGCGCCAGCCCCACCTCGCTGGTCGACCGGATCGTTACTCCCACCCTCATCCTGCATTCCGAGGCCGACTACCGCTGCCCTATAGAGCAGGCCGAGCAGCTGTTCATGCTGCTCAGAAAAGTCGGAGCGGAGGTTGAGATGGTGCGCTTCCCCGAAGAGAGCCATGAACTCTCCCGCTCGGGCAAGCCGCGCCACCGGCGGGAGCGCTTCCAGATCATCCTCGACTGGCACGGGCGGCACCTCTCCACAAACGGCGAAGAGCTGGCAACATAAAGCACGTGGAACCGCCGCGGTATCTGTGGATGGACGGATCCCTGGTTCCCTGGGAGGAGGCCACCGTCCACGTCCTCTCCCACGCCCTCCACTATGGGACCGGGGTCTTCGAGGGGATCCGCGCCTACCCGACCGCAGATGGGACCGCCGTCTTCCGCCTCGCCGACCACATGGGGCGTTTGCTGCGCTCCGCCAAGGCCTACGGACTATCGACGGAGTGGTCGGTCGACGAGCTGGGCAAGGGCGCCAAGGAACTGCTGTCGGCCAATGAGCTGGAGAGCGGCTACCTGAGGCCGCTCATCTTCTACGGGACCGGGGCGCTGGGGCTGAACCCGGCCGGCGCCGCGGTGCGCACCGTCATCGCCTGCTGGCGCTGGGGCGCTTACCTGGGCGAGGAAGGGGTGCGCAACGGGATCCGGGTGTGCGTCTCCTCTTGGCGGCGCATCGACCAGTCTTCCCTGCTTCCCAACGCCAAGGGCACCGGCGGGTACCTCAACAGCGTCCTCGCCAAGCAGGACGCACTTCGGGCGGGCTACGAGGAGGCGGTGATGCTCAACCACGCCGGACAGGTGGCCGACGGGAGCGGGGAGAACCTCTTCGTGGTACGCGACCGGGTGGCGCGCACCCCGCCCTCCACCGAAGGCCCCCTCGACGGGATCACCAGGAACTCGGTGATGACCCTGCTGCGGGACGACGGGCACTTGGTGGAGGAGGGAGTGGTGGCCCGGGCCGACCTGTACTACGCCGACGAGCTCTTCTTCACCGGAACCGCCGCCGAGGTGACGCCCATCCGCGAGGTGGACGATCGACCGGTCGGGGACGGCAAGCCCGGCCCGGTAACGAGACGCGCCCAGGAGCTCTTCCGCCAAGCAGCGACCGGGCACCTCGAGCGGTACCGCCATTGGCTGGACTTCGTCTGAGGGTCGCCCTTGCGGGAGTGGGGCGGAGCGGCGAAGCCTCCTATGCTGCTCCCGCATGGGTCATCAGCCTCAGATAGAGCTCGAGCTGTCCGACCTGCCGCGGCCGGAGCCCAGCCGCCTGCCGGAGCGGCGCTGGGTGCCCAAGCGCCCGGGGGACATCACCCGGCCGGAGGAGGTGCCCTGGGGCGGCATGTTCGGGACCATCGGGCCGGACACCGGGTACGCCCTCCGTCTGTTGCCGCTCTTCGACTTCGACCCCGGCCCCTTGCAGACCGATCGAGACCTGGGCATCGGGGTGGTGGCGGTGGCCGGGGCGAGGGCGTCCCACTTCGGGCGGGCGCCGGTGGCCGAGGACGTGGAGCTGGCCTTGCTGGTCTTCGGCTTCCTGCCGGAGGGGCTGCCCGAGGAGCTGGTGGGCGAGCTGGTGGGCGCCCGTCACGAGTGGTTCGCCAACGCGGCCCACAACCCCGAGAAGGGCCGCCGGCTGGCCTCGGCGGTGCCGCTGGAGGTCCTGGGGGCGACGCCGGCCGCCCTCCGAGAGCGGATGGCTGCCGGCGAACGCCTGGTCAGCCTGTAACCCATGAAGATGGTCCGGGTGCGCGGCGAGGAGGGCATCTCCTATGGGGTGGCGGAGCCTGAAGGGGTGCGCCTCTATCAGGGGTCGCCGCTGGTGACCTGGGAGCCTACCGAGGTGGTGGCCCCCTTCGACCGGGTCCAGCTGCTGGCTCCCGTCTTTCCGACCAAGGTGGTGGCGGTGGGCAAGAACTACGCCGACCACGCCTCGGAGATGGCCTCCGAGGTTCCCGAGGAGCCGGTCATCTTCCTGAAGCCGGCTACCGCGGTCATCGGTCCGGAGACCCCGGTGGTCCACCCTCGCGATTCCCGCGAGGTGCACCACGAGGCGGAGCTGGCGGTGGTGATCGGCAACCTGGCGAGGGACGTGGAGGCCGAGGACGCCTCGGGCGTGATCCTCGGCTACACCGCCGCCAACGACGTCACCGCTCGGGATCTGCAGCGCAAGGATGGCCAGTGGGCCCGGGCCAAGGGCTTCGACACCTTCTGCCCGCTGGGGCCGGCCATCGAGACCGAGCTGGACCCCCTGGAGGGCCTGGGGGTGGTGTGCCGGGTGGACGGAGAGGTCCGCCAGGCGGGCTCCACGGCCGACCTGGTGTTCGGGGTGGCCGAGCTGGTGGCCTTCATCACCCGGGTCATGACCCTGCTGCCCGGCGACGTGATCCTGACCGGCACGCCGGCCGGGGTGGGCCCGGTGCGGCCCGGCCAGCGGATGGAGGTGGAGGTGGAGGGGATCGGCGTGCTGGCCAACCCGGTGGTGCGGCCATGAGCATGCGGCTGCGCTTCGCCCCTTCCCCGACCGGCTACCTGCACGTGGGCGGCGCCCGTACCGCCCTCTACAACTGGCTGGCCGCCCGGCACGCCGGCGGTACCTTCATCCTGCGCAGCGACGACACCGACCGGGAGCGCAACCGGCCCGAGTACTACCGGGACATCGTCGACGGCCTCCGCTGGCTGGGCCTCGACTGGGACGAGGGGGTGGAGGTAGGCGGACCGTATGCGCCCTACCGCCAGAGCGAGCGCCTGGACCGCTACCGAGCGGTGGCGGGGGACCTCCTGCAGACCGGGTGGGCCTACTACTGCTTCTGCACCCCCGAAGAGCTGGCCGAGCAGCGCCGCCAGGCGGTGGCGGCGGGCCGCCCTCCCGGTTACGGGGGGCGGTGCCGGGCTATCGAGCCGGAAGAGGCCCGTCTGCGGGCGGATGCGGGGGAGCCGGCGTCGGTGCGCTTGGCGGTGCCCCGCCCCGGCCGTACCTCCTTCTCTGACGTGGTCCGGGGCAAGCTGAGCTTCGACCACGACCACATCGACGATTTCGTCATCCTCCGCTCGGACGGCTCCCCCACCTACCACCTGGCTTCATCGGTGGACGACGTGGATTTCCAGATCACCCACGTGGTGCGGGGCGACGACCTCCTTTCCTCCACCCCCAAGCACCTGCTGCTGGCGGAGGCGATGGGCCGCCGGGAGGAGATCGTCTACGCCCATCTCTCGCTGCTGCTCGGGCCCGACGGCCAGAAGCTCTCCAAGCGCCACGGCGACGTGGCGGTGCGAGCCTACCGGGAGGCGGGGTACCTTCCGGAGGCGATGGTGAATTACCTGGCCATCCTGGGATGGTCGCACGACCCCCAGACCACCATCTATGCCCGGGAGGAGCTGGTCGAGCACTTCGAGCTGTCCAAGGTGTCCAGGAACCCGGCCATCTTCGACGTCGACAAGCTGGACTGGATGGACGGCGTCCACATACGCGGCCTCGACCCGGAGGACTTCGGAGCGAGAGCGCGTCCCTTCGTGGAGCAAGCGCTGGGCAGGCTGCTCGACTCGCAGGAGTGGGGGAGGCTGCGGGAGATCGCTCCGCTGCTGCAGGAGCGCGTCAAGGTGCTGGCCGAGGTCCCCGAGCTGGTGCGATTCCTCTTCGAGAAGGAGCCGACCTACCAGCCGGACTCCTGGGACAAGGTCATGGGCGGTCCCGAGGGGCGGGTGGCCATCGAGGGAGCCCTGGCGCGCCTGGGCGACCTGGGGACGTGGACCACCGCCGACATCGAGTCCGCCCTACGCTCCATGCTGGACGAGTTCGGCCTGAGCGCCCGCAGGGGCCTGCAACCGATCCGGGTGGCCATCACCGGGTCCTCGGTCAGCCCGCCGCTCTTCGAGTCGCTGATGGTCCTGGGGAGAGACCAGGCGCTGGCTCGGCTGCGAAGGGCCAGGGAGCTGCTGTAGACGGCTTGAAGCGAAGGGGGTTGAAACACTCCCCCTCCCTCCAGGGAGCTCTCTCTGCCTGCAGTTCGAGGGGGAGCAACTGGGCCGGCGTAACATCTGAGTGCGGCCCCGTCGTCCAGCGGCCTAGGACGCCGGCCTTTCAAGCCGGTAACGCCGGTTCGAATCCGGTCGGGGCTACCGCGACCAGTCACCGGTCCAGCTGGAAGGAGCCGTAGGTCACTTCGTCTCCCGACTTTGTAGGTGTGGACCACCACCCGGGTGCTGGCACCGCCCCCCTGACGCCGATGCGCATCGACCATGTCATCGTGGCCGTCAGGGACCTCCATGCGGCCGCCTCCCAGATGTGGGAGGAGTGCGGTCTGGCCTCCGCCGAGGGGGGTGTGCATCCGGGCTGGGGGACCGGCAACCGGGTGATCCCGCTTGGCTTCGCCTACCTGGAGCTGCTCGGCATAGTGGACGCCGACCTGGCCCTCGGCAGCGACGTCGGCCGATGGATCCAGCAGGTCTCCTCGGACGGTGACCGCCTGGCCGCCTGGTCGGTAGAGGTAGACGACCTCGATGAGGTGGCGAGGCGCCTCGGACTCGAGGTCGCTTCGGGAGGCCGGCTTCGCCCCGACGGGAGGCGCCTGAGCTTCCGCCTGGCGGGGGTGGAGGTGGCCCGGCAGCGCCCCTGGTTGCCCTTCTTCGTCGCCTGGGACCATGCCGCCATGCGGCCCAGCCCACAAGAGGTGAGCCACCGCCTGGAGGTGCAGGACCTCTCCTGGGTGGAGGTCTCGGGAGACCCGACCGAGCTCGAGTGGTGGCTGGGAGGGGCCCGTCTGCCGGTCCGGTTC
>JALYHC010000176.1 GCA_030776765.1 Actinomycetota bacterium
CGGACCTCGGCCACCGGCTGCGGCCGTAGCGGCTCCCAGGTCAGGTCCTTGCCGGCGCTCCAGCGACTCTCCCCTCCCGGCACCCGGGTTCCCTCGAAGGAGGGACCGATCCAGGGGTGGTCCTCCACAGCGGCCTCTCGGTAGGGGGCCAGCTCGGCTACCAGCCCCTTGCGAAAGGAGGCCGCGAAGCTGCTGGCCACGCCCACATGGTGGAGCACTCCGGCCGAGTCGTACAGGCCGAGCAGCAGCGAGCCGACCCCCTGCCCGTCCTTGTGCCAGCGGAAGCCGGCAACCACGCAATCGGCGGTGCGCTCGTGCTTCACCTTGATCATCACCCGCTCGCCCTCCCGGTAGGGCAGCTCCAGCCACTTGGCCACCACCCCGTCCAGCCCCGCTCCCTCGAAGCGGTCGAACCAGATGCCGGCCAGCTCGCGATCGGTGGTGGCCGGGGTGAGGTGCACCGAGGAGTCGGAGCCGGCCAGTTGCGCCTCGAGCAGGCGACGCCTCTCCGCGAGAGCCACCGGTCGCAGGTCGCGGTCACCGAGGGCCAGCAGATCGAAGGCTACGAAGGAGGAGGGGGTCTGCTCGGCCAGCAGCTCGATGCGGGACCGGGCGGGGTGGATGCGATGCTGGAGGGCCTCGAAGTCCAAGCCTTCGTCGGTGGCGATCACCACCTCACCGTCGAGCACGCAGCGCTGCGGTGCTTGCTGGCGCAGCGGCTGGAGCAGCTCGGGAAAGTAGCGGCCCAGCGGGCGCCGGTTGCGGCTGTGCAGCTCCACCTCGTCCCCATCTCGGAAGACGAGGCAGCGGAACCCGTCCCACTTGGGCTCGAAGAGAAGACCCTCGCCCTCTGGGAGGGCGGTGGCCAGCGTGGCCAACATCGGGTCCACGGGCGGCATTACCGGCAAATCCATGTCGTCACCTGATCGTCGGGGACCACAAGCCGAGGTTCCTTGGGCTTCCTGGCAACCCTACTGTGCTGGGCGGCAGACGGCCGGCGATGGTGTATACCTCCGGGTCAGCATCGAGCGAGGACGACATGAGCCCGAGGGGTAGGGACGGACTCCCGGCCTGGTTGCCGCGGCTACTGGTGGTGACCGTCTTCACGGTCCTGGCCACGCTGGCCGGGCTGTGGCTGCTGTTCCGGCTGCGCGGCCTGCTGGTGCTGCTGTTGGTGTCCCTGTTCCTGTCCTTCGTGCTGGAGCCGGCGGTCCGCTACCTCTCCGGCAGGGGCTGGAGGCGCGGCTGGGCCACCGCCGCGGTGGGCGCCGGCCTATCGGTGACAGGCCTGCTCTTTCTGGGGGTGACTCTGGTGCCGCTGGTGTCCCAAGGAGCGCGGCTGCTGGAGAACCTCCCTGCTTACCTGCAGAGCTTGAGCCGGCTGGCTGAGCAGCGCTTCAGCCTGGAGCTCTTCCCGCAGCCGGTGGCCCAGGTGCTGACCGACCTGCAGACCTCCGTGCAAGGGTATGCGGGGGATGTCCTGACCCGGTTGTTCGGGTTTGGCTCCACGCTTCTCGGGCTGATCTTGGGTGTCTTGACGGTGGCGCTGTTCACCTTCTACCTGGTAGCCGACGGCCCCCGCTTTCGCCGAGCAGTGCTCTCGGTCTTCCCGCCCGACCGGCAGCGAGAGATCCTAGAGGTGTGGGAGATAGCCATCGACAAGACCGGCGGCTACATCTACTCTCGTCTGCTGCTGGCAGCCCTGGCAGCCGCCTACACCTGGGCAGCTCTGGTGCTCATCGGGGTCCCCTACCCGTTGGCGCTGGCTCTGTGGGTCGGGGTGGTTTCCCAGCTTCTGCCGGCGGTGGGCACCTACCTGGCGGCGGTGGCTCCCATCCTGGTGGCCCTCATCGTCGGTCTGGCCGAGGCTGCCTGGGTGCTGGGCGCCCTGGTCCTCTATCAGCAGATCGAGAACTACCTGCTGGCGCCGCGCATCGCCGCCCGGACCATGGCCCTGCACCCGGCGGTGGCCTTTGGGGCTGCGATCGCCGGCTTCAGCATCCTGGGAGTCCTCGGCGCCCTGATCGCTCTGCCCACCGCTGCCACCGTGCAGGCCTTCGTCTCCACCTACTTGCAGCGTCACCAGGTCATCGAGTCGGGCCTCACCGAGGAGGCCGAGACCCGGGCGCGCTAAGCGGCGAACCTCAGGCAATGGCCACGCCTGGCGGGCTGCTAGAGCCTTAGGTTCGTTCTTGGCCTACCGGTGCCGCCAGACGATGCGACCGCGGGTGGGGTCGTAGGCCGATAGCTCCAGATCGACGCGGTCGCCGGGGATGATGCGGATCTTGCGTCCCCGGCGCATCTTGCCCGCCGCCCGGGCCAGCACCTCCAGGCCGTTGCCTTCCAGCTCCACGCGGAACATGGCTCGAGGGAGCGCCTCGAGGACGGTTCCCTGGACGCGGATGAAATCCTCCTGCTTGGGCATGGCCGGCTCCTTGGACCGAGCACGGCGGAAGGATCTCCGCCGATCAGCCTCACCATAGCCGAACCTGCGATTTTTCCCGACTCGGCTGGCTTCGGGGACGCTCTACCCTGCGACTCGTGCGGACGCTGCTCGTCTCCTGCTATGAACTGGGTCACCAGCCGCTCCACGTCGCCTCACCGGCGGCCGCCCTCCGCCGAGCCGGCCACCAGGTGCGGGCCCTGGACCTGTCGGTGCAGCCCTTCGACCCCGAGGCCTTCTCCTGGGCGGAGGCGGTCGGCTTCTCGGTTCCCATGCACACGGCCATGCGGCTGGCCATGGTCGCCGCCCGGCGGGTCCGTGCCCTCCGTCCCGATCTCCCCCTCTGCTTTTACGGACTCTACGCTCCGGTCTCCCGCGACCTCACGGTGGGCAGGATGGTCGACCGGGCCATCGCCGGAGAGTACGAGCCAGCCCTGGTGCGCTGGGTGGACGAGCTGGAGGCGGCCTCCCCGTCGAGGGAGGGTCCCGTGCTGATCGAGCTGGGCAGGAGCGAGTTCCGGCTACCCGCCCGCGACCTCCTCCCGCCACTGGACCGCTACGCCCATCTGGAGGCGGGCGAGGAGCACCGTCTGGTCGGCTACGTGGAGGCCAGCCACGGCTGCCGGCACCGGTGCCGTCACTGTCCCATCCCGGCTGTCTACCAGGGTCGGATCAGGGCCGTCGACCAGGAGCTGATGCTCGAAGACGTGGCCCGCCTGGTGGAGATGGGCGCCCGGCACATCACCTTCGGGGACCCCGACTTCCTCAACGCGGTCCACCACTCCCTCCGTGTTGTGCGGGAGATCCACGGCGCCTTCCCCGAGCTGACCTTTGACTGCACCACCAAGGTGGAGCACGTGCTGCGGCACCGGGAGGTCTGGGGAGAGCTGGCAGCGGCGGGCTGCGTCTTCGTCGTATCAGCCTTCGAGACCGTCAACGACGAGATCCTCCACCTCATGGACAAGGGCCACACCGCCGCCCAGGCGTCCGGCGCCATCGAGGTGCTCCGCTCCCACGGGGTTGAGGTGCGGCCCTCCTGGCTGCCCTTCACCCCCTGGACCCGCATCGAGGACCTGGTGGACATCCTCGACTTCATCGCCGCCCACGACCTGTACGGCAGTACCGATCCGGTGCAGCTCACCATCCGCCTGCTCCTCCCGGAGGGATCGCTGCTGCTCGACGTCCCCGAGATCCTCCCCTACCTGGACGACTACGACCGAGAGGCACTCTCCTACCGCTGGCGGGCCGCCGACCCGGAGGTCGACCGGCTCCAGTCCCGGCTGGCAACCGTGGCTGCCGAGGGTGCCGGGCGAGCAGTGGAGCAGGAGGAGCTGTTGGAGCGGGTGTGGAAGGAGATCATGGAGGCCGCCGGCAAGGGAGGGGGAGGGCAGATCCCCGTCGGTGCCACCGCCGGACGTCCCCGGCTCACGGAGCCGTGGTTCTGCTGAGCGGAGCCCACCGAGGGCCAGTTGGGCCCTCTGGAATAGCCCCCGGGTTGGCCTACGGGGCCCGGGCCACCGGCCGCGGGACCTGCTCGGCGGGGAGGGCCAAAGACGCCAGCCAGGTGACCAGGCCCGAGACCAGCGGCGCCACCACGAACGCCCCCAGGTCGAGGCCCCCCGCTTCGGTGGAGGGCAGGGTGAGCAGGTGCAGCCCGGCACCCAGGCTCCCTCGAGTCACCCATCCGAGGACCACCACTCCCGCCAGTCCCGCCAGGCCTCCCGCCAGCGCCGCCCAGCGGCTGGCTCTCTGCCACAGGCCAAGGAGTACGGGGAGGATGGTGGCGGCGGCCAGCAGGTCGGCCACCAGTAAGAGCCGCAGCACCGAGAGGCCCTGCACGGCGATGGCCACCGCCGGCAGGGTGAGGACGACGGTGAGCCACCGGGCGCCGGTGAGCCCCAGCCGGCCTCCAGCCACGTCCTCCGCCACCAAGGCCACCAGGGCGTTCTGCAGGGTGTCCACCGAGGAGGCCACCAGCGCCACCCCTAGTGCCACCACCAGCGCCAGCACCCAGGCGGGTAGGCCCTCGAGGAGGCCGAAGAAGGCCAGGGAGGGGTTGCCGGTCCCCTCCGCCCCGGCGGCCACCATGCCGAACAGCCCTAGCAGCACCACCACCGGCAGGGAGAGCAAGGCGGCGCCCACCGCTCCCGTGGCCAAGCTGCGGCGGTCCCGTGCCGCCCACACCCGCTGCCAGTAGCCCTGGTGGAAGAAGTTGGCCGCCGCCACCGCGATGACGAGCACCACCAGGCTCTCGAACCCCACCCCGGTGAGCCGGCTGAGCCCGGCGGCCTGCGCCCGACCTACCGGATCGGGAACCCCGGTGAGGATCGCCGCCAGCCCCAACGCCACCAGCGCCAGCACCATCCAGGCCTGCCAGCGGTCGGTCTGCAAGGAGGCGGGCAATCCTCCATAGGCGGTATAGGCGGCGGTGACCCCCGCCACCGCCAGGATGGGGACCAGCGGGTTGACACCGGACACCAGCGCCAGAACGCCTCCGATGGCGGTGAGCTCGGCGGTGACGAAGATGAACATGTAGAAGACCGAGATGAGCGCCACGTATGCCTGCATGGGGCGTCCGAAGCGGAGGCGGACGAAGTGGGTGAGGGTGACCCCGGCCGGGAGGCGCTCCCGGAGCTTGGGGCCTACCCAGGCGAAGAGCAGGAAGGGCGCCGCCGCCCCCAGCCCGTAGCCGACCACCCCCACGATCCCGGCGAAGGTCCCCACCTCGGGCGGGGCGAACAGGATCCAGGCCCCTAGGCCGGAGGCGAAGAAGCTCAAGCTCAGCGGCAGGGCCGGCTGGCTGCCCCGGGCGGCCAGGAAGCCGTCCCGGTCGAGTACGGCTGCCCGCCCGGCCCGCCAGCCCACCCAGGCGAAGAGCCCCAGGGCGGCGAAGGTGACTCCCAGCGCCAGGGCGCCGGTCACTGCTGCTCCCTTCCCACCTGGCCCACCTGGCTGAGGCGGCCCAGGTGGTCCACCGGGCCCCGCCCGGCGCCCAGCTTCCAGCCGGCACTTCCGTACAGGGCCCCAGTCAGGTACTCCTTGGCCCCCCGCATGGCCTCGAGCGGCTCCAGGCCCAGGGCGAGGCCGGCGGCGATGGCCGAAGCGAAGGTGCAGCCGGTGCCGTGCACGTTGTGGGTCTCCACCCGGGGGGCGCGCAGGTGCGTGACCCGGGCGCCGTCGAACAGCACGTCCACCGCGTCCTGGCCGGCGTCCAGATGACCCCCCTTGACCACCACGTGGCCGGCGCCGGTCTCGGCCAGCTCCCGGGCGGCCTCTTCCATGTCTTCCAGGCTGCGCAGCTCCCGGCTCACCAGCACGCCGGCCTCTCGCAGGTTGGGGGTGATGACGGCGGCGTGGGGGAAGAGCAGCTGGGCGTAGGCCTGCTCGGCATCCGGGTCGAGGAGGCGGTCGCCACTGGCGGCCACCATCACCGGGTCCACCACCAGGTTGGGGAGGTCGCCGGCCGCCGCCCGCTCGGCCACCACCTCGATGACCTCGGCGGTGGCCAGCATGCCGGTCTTGGCGGCCTGCGGGACGAGGTCGGAGAGGAGGGCGCCGATCTGGGCATCGACGAAGGCGGCCGGGACCGCATGGATGCCCTGCACGCCCACCGTGTTCTGAGCGGTGAGAGCGGTGATGGCGGTGGTGCCGTGGACCCCAAAGGCGGCGAAGGTCAAGAGGTCGGCCTGGATGCCCGCCCCGCCCCCCGAGTCGGAGCCGGCGATGGTCAGCGCCACCGGGGGGGTCATGCTCTTCTTCATCCCCCTGCAAAGGGGGTCGGCTCAGGCAGCCGATCCATGAAGGCCGCCACCGACTGCGCCGGATGCTGGGCACCCATCACCGCCCCCATGACCGCCACCCCGTAGGCGCCCGCCTCCAGGCAGGGCTGCACCCGCTCGGCCGTCATGCCTCCCAGGGCGAACACCGGCGGAGCGTTGCGGACCTGCCGGAGCAGCATGGCCAGGCGCTCGGGGCCCAGGGTCGGGCCGTAGCCGGGCTTGGAGGGGCTGGGGTAGAGGGGAGAGAGGGTGGCGTAGTCGGCACCTGTTTGGCGGGCCCGCCGCAGCTCATCGAGGTCGTGGCAGGAGCGGCCCACCACCAACTCGAGCTCTTCCACCGGGCGCCAGTCCTCGGAGGCGGCCAGGTGCACCCCGGCGACCGCCAGCCGGGCCGCCAGCTCCCGGTCGGAGGCGACGATCAGGACGCCGCCCTCCCGGGCCACCAGGTCGAGCAGCTCCCGGCCCAGCTCCTCCCGCGCCGGGTCGGGCAGGTCCTTCTCCCGCAGCAGCACCGCCCGAGCCCCCCCTTCGACGGCCGCTGCCACCGTTTCCACCAGTGGGCGTCCCTGCTCCTCGGATCGGCGGCGGTCGGTCAGCACCAGCAGGCGGGGGAGCAGGATCACGAGGATTCCTCGGCGCTGAAGAAGCCGGGCAGGCCCGAGAAGGTGGTGGACGCCTCGGCGTAGAGGCGGCGGGGGATGCGGCCCGCCCGCCGGGCCAGCCGTCCTGCCTCCACCGCCTTGCGCATCGCCTCGGCCATCAAGGCCGGCTCCTGGGCCCGGGTGACCGAGGAGGCCAGCAGCACGCCATCGCAGCCCAGCTCCATGGCGATGGCCGCGTCCGAAGCGGTGCCGATCCCGGCGTCGAGGATCACCGGCACCGAGGCCCGCTCGACGATGATGGCCAGGTTGTAGGGGTTGCGGATCCCCATGCCGGAGCCGATAGGCGAGCCGAGCGGCATCACCGCCGCGCACCCCAGCTCCTCCAGCCGCAAGGCGAGGGCCGGGTCGTCGTTGGTGTAGGGAAGGACCACGAAGCCGTCGTCCACCAGCATCTCGGCCGCCTCCACCAGGCCAACCGGGTCGGGGAGCAGCGTGCGGTCGTCGGCGATCACCTCCAGCTTGATCCAGTCGCTCTCGAACGCCTCTCGGGCCGCCTGGGCGGTGAGCACCGCCTCCCGGGCCGTGTAGCAGCCGGCCGTGTTGGGAAGGGCCCGCACCCCGCAGCGGTCCAGCACCTCGAGCACCGAGCCCTGCGCCTGAGCGTCGATGCGCCGCAGCGCCACCGTGGAGAGTTCCGCCCCCGAGGCGCGCAGGGCCGCTTCCAGCACGTCCAGGCTGGGAGCGCCCCCGGTGCCCAGGATGAGGCGCGAGGCGAACTTCTCCCCGGCGATGACCAGCGGATCCTCGTTGCTCCCCCCCTGAATGGCGGCCAGCACTTCCACCTGGTCGCCATCCGAGAGTGTGGTGGCGGCCCAGTCGGTCCTGGGCACCACCCGCTCGTTGACGGCCACCGCCATGCCCCGCTGGTCGTCCGGGCGGCCCAGGCGCCCCAGCAGCTCGGTCAGCGAGGTGCCCGGCTCCAGGTCGTGGTCCCGGCCGTTGACGATCACTCTCATGGGGCCACCTTCATGCGCCGGCCTCCTGAAAGCGTCGGGGGGAGAAGGGCTCGATGAGCTGGGGTGTCTTGCCCTCCACCAACAGCTCGGCGATGGCCTCGGCGCTGATCGGGGTGAGCAGGATGCCGTTGCGGTAGTGGCCGGTGGCCACCACCAACCGGGGAGCGACCTCACCCAGCAGGGGGGCGTTGTCGGGGGTCCCCGGGCGCAGCCCCGCCAAGGTGGCGGTCAGCCGCAGCTCGACGATCCCGGGGAGCAGCTGGTAGGCGTCCCGCAGCAGCGTGTAGACCGCCCCGGCGGTGATGGAGGTGTCGAAGCCCATCTCCTCCACGGTGGCCCCCACCACCAGGCGACCGTCGCCCCGGCTCACCAGGTACACCCCCGACCCTCGCACCATCCCGCGCAGGTTGCGCTCCAAGAAGTCGGCCGGACCCATCAGGTGGAGGAGCTGCCCCTTCACCGGCCGCACCGGCACCGCCTCGGCCGGCACCCCCTCAATGCGACCCGACCAGGCACCGGCCGCCAGCACCACCCGGTCGGCCTCCAGCCATTCACCGCTTGACAGCGCCACCCGGCCGTCCCCCTCCAGGCGGGTTGCCCGCTCGCTCACGAAGGCCACCCCCACTCGACGGCAGGCTTCCTGCAGGGCGGCCAGCAGCTTCAGCGTGTCCACCTGATGGTCGCCTTCGACCAGCAGGCCTCCCCGCACGCTGGGAGCCAGCATGGGCTCCAGCCGGCGGCACTCCCGCCCCGGCAACCGCTCCACCTCCAGGCCCAGCTTGGCCTGATGGCGGTGCAGCTCCTCCAGCTCGGCCAGGTCGTCGCCGTCCTTGGCCACCACCAGGGTGCCGTTTTGGCGGTAGCCGGCGTCGAGGTCGCTGGCCTCCTGCAGCTCGCCCACGAAGCCGGGATAGCGGCGAGCGGAGGCCAGCGTTAGCTCCAGGAGGTCCTCCTCCCCGTAGTGCGCCTCGGTCACCGGCGCCAGCAGGCCCGCCCCCACCGAAGAGGCCCCCTGCCCCGGCGCCTCGTCGAGGACCGTCACCGAGAGCCCCGCTTGTGAGGTGCGCCAGGCGATGCCCAGCCCGATCAGCCCACCGCCGATCACCAGGACGTCGCTCATGGAGCCTCCCCCAAAGCGTCCAGCAGCTCGGCGGCGGACCGCTGCGGATCCTCGGCCTCGCTCACCGCCGAGACCACCGCCACCCCGTAGGCGCCGGCCTCCAGCAGCTCGTGCACCCGCAGGGCGGTGACGCCGCCGATGGCGATCACCGGGATCGTCACCGACTCCACCACCTTGGCGATTCCTTCCGGCCCGAGCGGGTCGGGCAAGCCGGACTTGGTGGAGGTGGGGTAGGCGGGGCCCACGCCCAGGTAGTTGGCGCCCTTTGCCTCCAGCCGGCCGGCGGCCTCCGGGTCCCGGGCGGTGGCCCCCACCCACATGGTCGGCCCCGCCACCCGGCGGGCGGCCTCGACGGGTAGGTCGTCCTCCCCCAGGTGTACGCCCGACGCTCCTACTGCCAGCGCCATGTCCAGGCGGTCGTTGATGATGCAGTGCCCGCCCAGCTCCAGGCACAATGCCCTCACCCGGCTGCCCAGGTGGTAGAAGTCCCGGTCGGCCGCGCCCTTGGCCCGCACCTGGACGGCCGCCTCCCCGGCCCCCAGCGCCCCGCGCAGCATCGGCAGAGGGTCCCCACCGGTGGCGGTGATGAGGTGCAAACGTGGCAGTGGCATGGCTCCGTTCTTCCCACGGAAGGTGGCCACGAAAGCTCCGAGCCGAGCCGAGGCAGCTCCCTGCGCCGGTATTACCCGGATCAGGTTCTGACGGTCGGGGGCTTCCGCCCACCCTCTCAGCCCGGCCTACGGGCTCCCGCGTAGTATCAAGGATAGCCACCGAGCGCGGGCATCGACGGCCCCTCGAGGGCCGGGTCATCGGTAGCTTGGGTGCCGCCGACGATCGGGAGGAGCCCATGCCCACCCACGAGATCCGCATCGACTACTCGCGTCCCCTGACCGGCGAGCCCGACAAGGGGCACAATCGCTGGCATCCCCAGATCCCGCCGGTGGTCCGTTGCCGGCCCGGCGAGGAGGTGGTGATGGAGACGCGCGACGCCCTCGACCTGCAGGTAGGGCCGGACTCCTCCACCGAGGAGGTGGGCAACGTCAACCTCAATGTGATCCATCCGCTGACCGGGCCGGTGTACGTGGAAGGGGCTGAGCCGGGGGACATCCTGGTGGCGGAGATCCTCGAGGTCGCCCCGCACTCGCAGTTCGGCTTCACGGTGCAGATCCCCGGCTTCGGCTTCTTGCGTGACGAGTTCCCCGACCCTTATCTCGTCAAGTGGCGGCTGGAGGACGGCTGGGCGACTTCCGAGGACATCCCGGGGGTACGGATCCCCGGTGCTCCGTTCATGGGCACCATCGGGCTGGCCCCCTCTATGGAGCTGTTGGGGAGGATGGCCCAGCGGGAGCAGGATCTCATCGAGCGCGGGGGCTTCGCCCTGCCGCCGGACCCGGCCGATGCGGTACCCGGGGACGAAGGAATCGCCGGCGAGGCCCTCCGTACCATCCCGCCCCGCGAGAACGTGGGGAACGTGGACATCAAGCAACTGGCTGCCGGGACCCGGTTGCTGATGCCCGTCTGGACAGAGGGCGGGCTCTTCTCGGCCGGGGACGCTCACTTCGCTCAGGGGGATTGCGAGACCTGCGGTACGGCCATCGAGATGTCGGCCACTCTGCGGGTCCGCTTCGACCTACGGAAGGGCGCCGCCCAAGAGCGCGGGATCCGGTACCTGCAGTTCGAACGGGATGACTACCTGGTGCCACCGGAGTACCAGGCGCCCCGGCGATTCTTCGCCACCACGGGGATCTCCGTCGAGCGCGACGGACGCAACCAACCCGAGGACCTGACTCTGGCGGCCCGCAACGCCCTCCTCAACATGATCGACCACCTGGGGGCCGAGTACGGCTACACCCGTCAGCAGGCCTATACCCTCTGTTCGGTGGCGGTCGACC
>JALYHC010000177.1 GCA_030776765.1 Actinomycetota bacterium
CCCGGCCCTCCTACCATGAGCTCCATGTCCTCGCCTTCCGCCATCGAGCCACTTCGCATCCGGGAGTTCCGCACCCTCTGGGTGGCGTCCACCCTTTCCAACGTGGGCAGCTTCCTGCATGCGGTGGCGGCCTCCTGGCTGATGCTGCAGCTCACCGGCTCGGCGCTGTGGGTGGGCCTGATGGTGGCCTCCCCCACCCTGCCCCTGCTCTTTTTGGCCCTGCCGGCCGGCGCCATGGCCGACCTGGTGGACCGGCGCAAGATCCTGGCCGCCTCCTACAGCCTGATGGGGCTGGCGGCGGCGGGCATGGCCGCCCTCTCCCTCACCGACACCATCACCCCGCCCATCCTGCTGGCCCTCGGGCTGCTGCTCGGCGTGGGCCTGGCCCTCAACCTGCCGGCCTGGCAGGCCATCGTCCCCGACCTGGTGCCGCGCGGGCTGGTGGCCGGGGCGGTGGCGCTCAACTCGGCCTCCTTCAACGTGGCCCGGGCCATCGGCCCCGCCCTGGGAGGGGCCATCGTGGCCGCCTTCGGCCCGGGGACCGCCTTCCTGCTCAACGCCGCCTCCTTCCTGCTGGTGATCGGGGCGGTTGCCTCCTTCCGGCAGGGCGACTGGAAGGGCGACGAGGAGACTTCGATCTTCCATGCCATCGGGACCGGGGTGCGCTACGCACGCTTCACGCCGCCCTTCCGGTGGCTGCTGCTGCTGACCTCGCTATTCGCCCTCAGCTCGGCGGTGGTGCAGGCGATGCTCCCCAACCTCACCCAGGGGGCTCTGGGCGGCGATGCGGTGCTGTTCGGGCTGCTGCTGGGTGCCATGGGAGCCGGCGCACTGGTGGGTGCCTTCACCAGGCAGCAGGCCGACGACCTGCTGGGGAACCACCTGGTGCCCGCCTCCGTGACCGGATTCGGCCTGGCCGGGATCGTCGTCGGCCTGTCCCGAGAGCCCATCCTCACGGGAGTGGCCATGGTGGCAGCGGGCATCTGCTGGGTCTGGACGCTCTCCACGCTCAACGCCACCGCTCAGCTCCTGTCGCCCGGCTGGGTGCGCGGGCGTGCCATGAGTCTCTACACCTTGGCCTTCGTGGGCTTCCTCCCCCTCGGTGCGGTGCTGGGGGGCGCCCTGGGCGAGCTGATCGGCGTTCCCCAGGCGGTGATGCTCCTCTCCCTGGCCGGGGTGACCCTGGGCGCGACCGCCTTTCGCCTCCCCATCCCGGTCCTCGACCAGGTGGCCGCCCCAGAGGAGCCGGCCGATTGGGAGCCCGGGCCGCACCTGGACCGAGTGGCGGGCAGCCCGGTCCTCATCACCAACATCTTCATCATCGACGAGGAGGATCTGGGCGACTTCCTGGAAGTGATGGACCAGCTGCGCAGAGTGCGCCTGCGCACCGGCGCCTACCGCTGGCGGCTCTATCGAGAGGCCGGCGACCCCCACCGCATGACCGAGGCCTTCCTCCTCCATTCCTGGGAGGACCATCTCCGCCAGCACGACCGCCTCGATGCGGAAGCGGTGGAGGTCATCCGCAGCGCCCGCAGGTTCGATCGCTCAGATGGGCCCCTCAGCCGGCATCTGGTGGCAGTGGACGTCGTTCCCGCCGAGCGCCGTCCGGAGTGGCAGGAGCTGCTGGCCGGCCATGAGGAGCTGCATCACGCGGACGGCTCCATCCCCCTGCAGCGGGAGGCGGCCGCCTCACAGCCCCGCTCCCGGCGCGTATCCTGACCCCCGAGATGACCGAGTTCACCCTCAAGCTGGCCAACCGGCCCGGGCAGCTCGCCGCGCTGGCACAGGTCCTGGACGACGCCGGGGTGAACATCGAGGCGCTGGCCGCCTTCGGGGTCAACGAGGAGGGCTACGTGCGCCTGGTGGTGGACGATGCGGCGGGCGCCCGCCGGGCGTTCCACGAGGCCGGCTTCTCCCTCGAGGAGCGGGAGATCCTCAGCACCCTGCTGCCCAACCGCCCGGGCTCCTTCGCCGCCATGGCTCGCTCGCTGGCGGAGGCGGGCATCAACATCGACGCCGCCTACCTGCTGCGCTCCAACCCCGACGGTTACGAGTTCGCCATCGCCGTCAACGAGCTGGAGCCGGCCCGGAAACGGCTCAGCTGATGGAGGTCGGCTACGGCCTCATCAGCTGCCAGCGTTATCCAGGAGACCCCCGGTCGTGGCCCCGGCTCTACGCCGAGGCGCTCGCCCTGGCCAGCGAGGCGGAGCGGCTCGGGTTCGCATCGGTGTGGACCAGCGAGCACCACTTCGTCGACGACGGCTACATGCCCGGCTTGCTCCCCCTCTCGGCGGCCATCGCCGCCCGCACCACCGGCATCCGTATCGGCACGGGCGTGCTGCTGGCCCCCCTCTACCACCCGCTGCGGCTGGCGGAGGACGCCGCCACCGTCGATCTCATCAGCAATGGCCGCCTCATCCTGGGATTGGGCCTGGGCTGGTCGAAGATCGAGTTCCAGGCACTGGGGGCGGACCGCAGCCGCCGGGGCCGCGCCATGGGCGAGATCCTGCAGGTGCTCCCCCGGGCCTGGAGCGGACGGCCCTTCCGCCATCAGGGGCAGGTGTACCAGTGGCCGGAGGTGGCGGTGCGGCCCACCCCGGAGGCACCCATCCCTGTCTGGGTGGGGGGGACGGCGGATGCGGCGGTGCGCCGGGCCGCCCGCCTGGCGGACGGCCTCTACTCCAACGCTCCGTCCGATCGCCTGGCGGGAATGGTGGAGCTGGCCGTCGGCGAGCTGCAGGCCGCCGGGCGCGACCCGTCCACCTTCGGGTGGGCCTACCACGCGGTGGTCTATCCGTGCCAGGACGCAGAGCGAGGCTGGGAGGAGCTCCGCCCCTACCTCCAGTACATGCGCTGGAAGTACTCCGACATGGAGGCCTCCGCCCGGCGCGGCCCCGGCTCGCTTCC
>JALYHC010000178.1 GCA_030776765.1 Actinomycetota bacterium
TCTCCTTGAGCCACCGCGCCGGAGGCTCGAGCAGGCTGGTGAGCAGGAGAGCCAGGATGACGGGCAGCACCACCACCCGCAGCCGGATGAGCATGAAGGCGGCCACGGCCAGCGCCGCCGAGACCAACAGGAATCGCCAGCTCCACGCCGCCACGTTGTCGAGAGCCGACGGGACGGATCGATGACCTTCAGGCAGGTGGTCTCCCATGGAAGTCCGCCCAGCGTACCGGGCAGGGCCGCCCAGCCGGCGCTTTCCCAAAGCCGAGAGCTGGTAGACAGGCGCCGTGCATGCCGCTCCCACCCCCATGAGCGACGGCCGCCTGGTCGTCGTCCTGCACTCCCACCTGCCGTACGTGCTCGGCCATGGGGTGTGGCCGTACGGTGAGGCCTGGCTCTATGAAGCAGCCGCCGACACCTACCTGCCCCTGCTAGGGACCTGTGAACGGTTGGTGGAAGAAGGCGTCCGACCCGCCTTCACCATCGAGATCTCTCCGGTGCTGGGCGAGCAGCTCGACGACCCTCGCTTCTCGAAGGGCCTCCCCGCCCATCTCGAGGCGCTGGTCGAGGCGGCGGCGCTCGACGCCGAGGCCTTCACCGCCCGGGGGGAGCACCACATGGCCGAGCTGGCCGAGTCCTGGCGCCTGCACTACACCTCCCTGGCCGATCTCTTCGACTCATATCGGGGCGACCTGCTGGGCGGCTTATCTCGGATGGCCGAGACCGGGGCCATCGAGCTGGCCGGCAGTGCCCGCACCCACGGGCTGCTCCCCCTGCTGGCAGCACCAGAGCGGGTGCGGCGGCAGGTGAGCGATGGGGCCGCCTGGTTCCGGAGGCGCTTCGGCTACCCCACTGCCGGTATGTGGATGCCGGAGTGCGCCTACCGCCCTTGGGGGCCGTGGCGCGCGCCCATCGGGGGAAGCGGGGCAGAGGACTCCCGCCCGGGCAACGAGCAATTCATGGAGGAGGCGGGCATCGCCTGGACGGTGGTCGACACACACCTGGTCACCGGCGGCCAACCTCTGGGCTCCTACCCGGTCAGGGGAGGTGGGCCAGGCGAAGACGCCTCGCCCTACCGGCCCTATCGCATCGGCCAATCCTCGGTCGCCGCCTTTCCGAGGGACCCGGCCACCACCCTGCAGGTGTGGTCCGGGGAGTGGGGGTACCCGGGCAACCCCTGGTACCTGGAGTTCCACAAGAAGCACTCCCGGAGCGGCCTGCGCTACTGGCGGGTCTCCGACCGTGAGGCCGACCTGGGCGACAAGGCGCCCTATGAGCCGGCGAGGGTGGACCAGGTGATCGCCGAGCAGGCCCATCACTTCGCCGGCCTGGTGGGCGGCCTGATGGCCGACGCCCGTCGCGAGGGCATCTCCCGTCCGGTCGTCACCGCCCCCTACGACACGGAGCTGTTCGGCCACTGGTGGTTCGAGGGGGTGCGCTGGCTGGGGGAGGCCCGCCGGGAGCTGCACCGCCAGGGCATCGCCGTCTCCACCGCCTCCGAGGCCCTGCAGGAGGTCGGGGAGGTGGAGCGTCGCTCGTTGCCGGAGGGCTCTTGGGGAGACGGGGGAGACTTCCGGGTGTGGGACAACCAGGAGACCGCCTGGATCTGGGAGGAGGTCCACCGGGCCGAGCGGCTCCTGGAGGGGTGCCGGACCGGCTTGCCGGCCGATCCTACGCCCGATCTCGAGGAGGCCTTCGACCAGCTGGAGCGGGCCGTGCTGCTCTTGGAGTCCTCCGACTGGCCGTTCCTGGTCACCACCCGAGGGGCCGTCGACTATGCCGCCGATCGGGTGCGCCGCCATGCCTGGGAAGTCGGGCAGCTGGCCGAGGCGGTTAAGGCCCTGCTCGACGGCCAAGCGTTGTCCCGGGACCAGCGGCGCCTGATCGACGATCTGGAAGCCCGGCAGCCCCTCTGGCTTCCCGACCGGCGCTTTCGGTGATCTCGCTACGGCCTCTTCCCCCTCCCCCGCTTGCAGGGCAGGGGGGTTCGGGGGGTGGGCGGCCCCCGATGACTCCACCTCCTTTGACCGCCGACTACCCCCCGAAGAAGGAGGGCTGGGGTGGGCTCTCTTCTCC
>JALYHC010000179.1 GCA_030776765.1 Actinomycetota bacterium
CGTGTCCTCGCTGGTCGCCCTGACCCGCCCGTCCGCCAGGGCGGCGCTCTCCAGGGCTCGCACCACGGTGGTGCCCACCGCCACCACCCGGCCGCCTCGACGACGGGTCGCCTCCACTGCCTGGGCGGTGGGCTCGGGCACGCTGAAGCGCTCATGGTGCATGCGGTGGCCGGAGATGTCGGGGGTGGTGATGGGCCGAAAGCTGTCCAGCCCCACCTCCAGGTCAACCTCCGCCACCTCTACGCCGGCCTCCCCAACTGCTTCCAGGACCCTGGGGGTGAAGTGGAGGCCGGCGGTGGGGGCGGCCGCCGAGCCGGGCACCTTGGCGAAGACGGTCTGGTAGCGCTCCGGGTCAGAGAGCGGGGTGTGGATGTAGGGAGGGAGCGGCACCTCCCCCACCTGGGCGAGCAGGTCGTCCACGTCGATCCCGTCGGCGGTTCCCATCCTCAGGACCACCCGGCCGTCGGTTGGACCGGCCGTGACCGTGGCCTGCAGCGGTCCGAAGCGCACCGCGCTTCCCTCCCGCAAGCGGCGGGCCGGCCGCACCAGCGCCTCCCAGTGGTCGCCGTCCAAGCGTCGCAGCAGCAGAGCTTCTACCTTTCCCCCTGTTGGCCTTCCTCCGGTTGGCTCCTTGTTGCCCAGGAGACGAGCCGGCCTCACCCGGGTGGAGTTGACCACCAGCAGGTCGCCGGGCGACAGAAGCAGGGGCAGGTCGTCGAAGCGCAGGTCGGCCAGGCGATCGGCATCCAGGAGGCGGGCATGGTGACGGGGCTCCACCGGCTGCTGGGCGATGGCCGATTCCGGCAGCACGTAGCGGAACTGGTCGGTGCGCACCGAGAAATTGTAGAGAGACCCTCAGCCCAGCAGTGTGGGCTGGCCGGCGTCGCCGTGGTCGATACCCAAGTGTTGATAGGCGGCGGCGGTGGCCACCCGGCCTCGGGGAGTGCGTTGCAGGAACCCGAGCTGGAGGAGGAACGGCTCGTAGGCGTCCTCCACCGTCTCCGGCTCCTCCCCCACCGCAATGGACAAAGTTGAGAGGCCTACCGGACCGCCGTCGAACTTCTCCACCACCGCCCGCAGGATGGCCCGGTCGACCTTGTCCAGCCCCGCCTGGTCGACCTCGAACAGCACCAGACCGTCCTCTGCGGTGCGGGCATCCACCTGCCCATCTGCCCGCACCGCCGCGTAGTCGCGCACCCTCCGAAGCAGCCGATTGGCGATGCGGGGGGTCCCCCGGCTGCGAGTGGCGATCAATCGGGCGCCGGAGGGGGTGATGGAGACGTCCAGGATGCCCGCCGAGCGCCTCACGATGGTCTCCAGGTCCTCGGCTCGGTAGAAGTCGAGCCGGGCCACGAACCCGAAGCGGTCCCGCAATGGCGCCACCACCCGGCCCACCCGCGTGGTGGCCCCCACCAGCGTGAACACCGGCAAGTCGAGCCGGATCGAGCGCGCCGACGGGCCCTTGCCCACCACGATGTCCAGCTCGAAGTCCTCCATGGCCGGGTAGAGCACTTCCTCCACCACCCGGGAGAGGCGGTGGATCTCGTCCACGAACAGCACGTCTCCCGGCTCCAGGTTGGTGAGGATGGCGGCCAGGTCACCGGGCCGTTCCAGGGCGGGCCCGGAGGTCACGCGCAGGCTGGAGCCCATCTCGTTGGCCAGGATGCCGGCCAGCGTGGTCTTTCCCAGTCCGGGCGGCCCGGAGAGCAGCACATGGTCGAGCGCCTCCTGCCGGCCGGAGGCCGCCTCGACCAGCACGGCCAGCCGCTCCTTGAGCTCTTCCTGGCCCACGAACTCCGACATCCGCTTGGGTCGCAGGCCCAGCTCGAGCACCTCTTCCTGGGGCAGCGGACGTCCCGTCAGGAGGTCTTCCTCTCGCAATGCTCGCCTCACTGCTTCCCGAGGCGCTGCAGCGCCTCCCGCAACAGCTCCTCGACCGCCCCATCAGCCGGCAGCACGGCCAGGACGTCGCGAACCTGGGAGGGCTCGTAGCCGAGGCTCTCGAGGGCCTGGCGCACCTCCCCCAATCCCCTCCCTTCCGAGGGCAGGTCTCCATCGGGAAGCGCCAGGCGGGGACGCAGCTCGAGGATCAGCTTCTGGGCGCTCCGCCTGCCGATCCCGGGGACCAACGCCAGCGAGTCGGCGTCCTGGACCGCCACCGCCCGCCGCAGCTGGCCCGGTTGCAGTGTGGAGAGGATGGAGAGGGCCACCTTTGGCCCGATGCCGGAGGCACCGAGAAGCATGCGAAAGAGGTCTCGCTCCCCCTCGGAGAGGAACCCGAACAGGGCCATACCGTCCTCACGAAGGTGCAGGTGGGTGTGCAGCACCACCTCCTCGCCCAGCGAGGGCAGCTCGGAGAGACCTCGAGGGGTGAGCGCCACCTGGTAGCCCACCCCTGCGACGTCGACCACCACCCCCTCGGGGCCCCGACCCGCCAGCGCCCCGCGAACCCGTGCGATCACGAGGTCCCCACCGCCTTCCGCAAGCCGGCCGTCTGCAGATGGCAGAGGGCCACCGCCAAGGCATCGGCGGCGTCGGCCGGTCCGGGAAGGTTCTGCACCCGGAAGCGTCGCCGCAGCATCCTCTGCACCTGGTCCTTGGAAGCACCTCCATAGCCCACCACTGCGTTCTTCACGCCGCTGGGCGAGTACTCGAACACCGGCAGGCCGGCCTGCCCGGCCGCCAGCAACGCCACACCGGAGGCGCGCCCCACCGCGGTGGCCGTTTGCAGGTTGCGGTTCACGAACACCTCCTCGATGGCCACCGCCGCCGGCTGGTGCTCGGCGATCAGCACCGTCAGCTCGGCGTGCAGCTCCACCAA
>JALYHC010000180.1 GCA_030776765.1 Actinomycetota bacterium
CCCTGAAACCCGTCGGGCTGGCCGGATTTGAACCGGCGACCCCTTGACCCCCAGTCAAGTGCGCTACCAAGCTGCGCCACAGCCCGTGTCGCCTTACTTTAGCTGAGACACCCCCTCCCCAACCCTCCCCCTCGAGGGGGAGGGAGCAGGCCGCTCAACGGATCCAGTCGAGCAGCCAACCGGCCATCTGCACGAGCCGCAGCAGCAGGTAGAGGGCGGCGATGGCCAGGAAGATCTTGAACCCGACCGGGGCCGGCTGGGACTCGTCCTGGGGGGAGCCGCCCCTCATACCGGTGGGACTCCATGGCGGCGGTCGGAGAAGTGGCGCTCCTTGCTTTCCAGGTAGCGCAGGCGGTTGACCAGCTCCCGGCGCAGGTCCCCCGGCTGCACCACTGCGTCCACCACCAGGTCGGAGGCCAGGCGCAGCAGGTCCACGTTCCGGGAATACTCCTCCTGGCGCTCGGCCACGAAGGCCTGGCGCTCCTCCTCGGGCAGCTGCTGAATGGTGTTGTAATAGACGGCGTTCACCGCCGCCTCGGGCCCCATCACGGCGATCTCCGCGGTGGGCAGGGCCAGGGTGGCGTCCGGGCGGAACCCGGGCCCGGAGAAGGCGTAGAGGCCGGCTCCATAGGCCTTGCGCACGATCACCGAGATGCGCGGCACGGTGGCCTCGGCGATGGCGGTGAGCATCTTGGCCCCGGCCCGGATGATGCCCTCCCTCTCCACCTTGCTGCCGATCATGAACCCGGGCACGTCGGCCAGGAAGATCAGGGGCAGGTTGAAGGCGTCGCAGAGCCAGATGAAGCGGGCGGCCTTGTCGGCCGAGTCGACGAACAGCACCCCGCCCAGGTGCTGAGGGTTGGAAGCGAGCACTCCCACCGGGCGGCCATCGATGCGGGCCAGCGTGGTGATCACCTCCGGGGCGAAGAGCTCCTTCATCTCCAGGAAGCTGTCACCGTCGAAGATGCCTCGCAAGAGCTCCCACATGTCGTAGCCCCTCCTGGTGTCGGCCGGCACCAGCGCTCCCAGGTCTCCCACCTCCTCGGGAGGCACCACCTGGTAAAGGGGCGGAGCGCTCGCATAGTCCTCTCCTACGTAGGAGAAGTAGGCGCGTGCCCAGGCGATGGCTTCCTCGTCGCTCTGCACCAGGGCGTCCCCGCAGCCACTCACGCTGCAGTGCATGCGGGCCCCTCCCATCTCCTCCAAGCTGCTGTGCTCCCCCACCACCACCTCTGCCATGCGGGGCGAGCCCAGGTACATGGAAGCCCTCCCCTCCACCATGATCACCACATCGCAAAAGGCCGGGATGTAGGCACCGCCTGCCGCCGAAGGCCCCAGCAGGCAACAGATCTGCGGCACCCGTCCCGAGAGCCGCACCTGGTTGTAGAAGATGCGTCCTGCACCACGCCGCCCGGGGAACAGCTTCACCTGGTCGGTGATACGGGCCCCAGCCGAGTCGACCAGGTAGAACACCGGCAGGACCTCCTCGTAGGCGCCCTCCAGAGCGCGGACGATCTTCTCGACGGTGCGGGCGCCCCAGCTACCGGCCTTGACGGTGGGGTCGTTGGCCACCACCCATGCCGGGCGCCCATCCACCAGGCCCCGCCCGGTCACCACCGCATCGGCCGCCAGGTCCGGTTCCTCGAAGGCGTTGGCCAAGAGCTCATCCTCAACGAAGCTGCCCTCATCGCAGAGCAAGGCGATCCGGTCCCGCACGAAGAGCTTCCCCTGGGCGGCCAGCTTCTCGTGGTACTTGGGTGGGCCTCCGCCTCGCGCCCGCTCCATGGCCTCCTCAAAGCGCTTGCCGGGCTCGGCGGTCCTCTCAGACATGAGCCGGTCTCCGGGCCTGCTGCCGGGTGACCACCCGTATGGGGGTGCCGGTGAAGTCCGCTTCTTGGCGGAGCTGGTTCTCCACGTAGCGCAGGTACTCGGGGCCCAGCTCCCCCCGCGAGAAGAGCACCACGGTGGGAGGCTCCTGCCCCGCCTGGACGGCGTAGAGGATGCGGCCTCTGCGCCCTCTGCGAGGCGGAGGAGGGTGCGCCTCCTGCCACTGCCGCACCAACTGGTTGAGCCGTCCGGTGGGGACCCGGCGGCGCCGGTTCTCCAGCACCAGCCGCAGCGCCTCCGGCAAGCGCCCCAAGCGCGCCCCCGTCTTGGCCGATACCCGCAGCACCGGCGCCCAGCCCAGGAAGGAGAGTCGCTCGCCGACGCTGCGCTCGGTGGCCAGGCGCTGCTCCTCGTCGACCAGGTCCCACTTGTTGAGGAGGACGACCAGTGCCGCTCCGTGCTCGGCCACCTCCTCGCCCAGCCGCTGGTCCTGATGGGTTGCCCCTTCGGTGCCATCGATGACCAGGAGGGCCGCATCTGCCTGTTGGAGCACTTCTCGCGCACGGACCACCGAGTAGTACTCGGTGGGCTCGGCCACCCGCGACGCTCGACGCATGCCGGCGGTGTCCACCACCTGGTAGCGCTCGCCGCCCAGCTCTACCACCACCTCGATGGGGTCGCGCGTGGTGCCGGGAGCCGGCGAGACCAGGATACGGTTCTCCCCCAACAGCCTGTTCAGCAAGGTGGACTTGCCGACGTTGGGCCGTCCGATGATGGCCAGGCTGGGGAGATCGTCCAGCTCCTCGGGTGGCTCTGCCTGTGGGAGGACCTCGCCCAGCCGGTCCAGCAGCTCTCCCACCCCTCGTCCGTGGAGAGCGCTCACCGGCAGTGGCTCTCCCAGGCCCAGCTTCCACAAGTGGTGGACGGCCGCATCGTGAGCGGCGTCGTCCACCTTGTTGGCTGCCAGCACCACCGGCACCTGCGCCCTGCGCAGCAGGGTGGCCACGCCGGCATCGTCATCGCTGACCCCGGCGAGGGCGTCGACCACCAACAGAACGGCGTCCGCCGTCCTGATGGCGGCCTCGGCCTGCTCCCGGATGCCGAGACCCAGCCGGCCATCGGGGCTCACCACCCACCCACCGGTATCGACCAGCAGGAAGGCTCGGCCGGCCCACTCCCCCTGGTACTCCTTGCGGTCTCGCGTCACCCCGGCCTTCTCCTCTACCACGGCGGCCCGGCGCCCCACGATGCGGTTGACGAGGGTCGACTTGCCGGCATTGGGGCGGCCCACCACCGCAACGATGGGCAAACTGCTCATTGAGCCGCTCCGGCCACCAGGCCCTCGGCCGAGGTCGGTACGACACGCAGTGGCGCCGAAGCCGCCGCAGACACCTCGGCCACGGTCAGGTCGTCCAGGAACCGATCGCCGGAGAGGGTCACGTCGGGCACCAGGTAGAGACCCTGGTCCTCCCGATCCTCTTCCAGGGCGCGCTTGACGTCTGCTCCCACCAGGAGCCCGGATGCGGCCACGTTGCCTCCGAAGAAGGTGTTGGGAACCACCAGCAGGCGCAGCGGGCGGTTGCAGAGGCGCTCGATCCGCTCCCGGACCGGCTCCAGGACCCGCTCGCCGTATTCGCCGGTGACCACCACCGCCGGCACTCTTCTCCCTCCCTCGCTTGCGTCTGGTCTCCCTCCCCCGCTTGCGGAGGAGGGTCGGGGTGGGGGCTCCGTTGCCCTCAGGCTTCGCACCGCCCGATAGCCCTCGTCGGGCGCCGAGGCCACCACCTGCCACCTGCCGCTTCGAGCCGGCCCGGCCTTCGTCGAGCCTCGCTCGAGTCGCTCCAGCTCGTCATAGAAGGCGCGGGCCATGCCGATGCCGTTCTCGTGCTGGGAAAACCCCTCGTACGCCTCCGAAACCGGGAAGTCCCATCCGGCCTGCAGGTACAGCTCGTCAGAGGCGAAGAACATCCTGCGGTCGAGGGCGCTCAGGGCGATGTCCTGCCAGGCGTGAATGGACTCCAGTGCCTGGGCGGCCTGCCGGGGATTATGGGGTCGCAGGGCGGCCTCGGTGTTGTAGCGGGAGAGGCCCAGCGGGACCACTCCCACCGATGCGAGTCGCGGGTAGCGGAGCAGGATCTCGGCACAGGTCCGCTCCAACACTTCGGCATCGTTCACCCCGGGGCACAGGACGATCTGGCCGTGCACCTCGATCCCGGCCCCGAGCAGGGCCCGCAGCCAACGGAGGCTGGTAGCCCCTCGGGGGTTGCGCAGCATCCGGCTTCGCACCACCGGGTCGGTGGCGTGGATGGACACGTAGAGAGGGCCCAGCCGCTCCTCCACCACCCGGGCCAGGTCCAGCTCTGTGAAGCGAGTCAGCGTGGTGAAGTTGCCGTAGAGGAAGGAGAGGCGGTAGTCGTCGTCCTTCAGGTAGAGCGTCTTTCGCATGCCTCGCGGCAGCTGATAGATGAAGCAGAACTCGCAGTGGTTGTCGCAGGTCTGCACCCGGTCGAAGATGGAGGAATCCAAGCGCAGACCGACCGGGGCCCCGGCCGCCTTCTCGACGGTGACGGTCCACTCCAGGCCGCCTCGCCGCAGGGTGATCTCCACCTCCTCTTCGTCCACCAGCTGCTGGTACTCGATGACGTCAGAAGGGCGCACGCCGGCCACGGCCACCATCTCGTCCCCCACCGCCACTCCCGCCCGAGAGGCAGGGCTGTCGGGGACGACATCGGAGACGACGGGAAAGTCCACGGCCCGGCCAGGATAGGCCGCCCAAATCCCGCCCCCATTTAGCATGGTGGTCATGGTGCAACGAGTGCTGGTCGCCGCCCCGAGGGGGTTCTGTGCCGGCGTCGAGATGGCCATCAAGGCGCTCACCTGGATGGTGCGCACCTTGGAGCCGCCCGTCTACTGCTTCCACCAGATCGTCCACAACGCCTCGGTGGTCGACGCCTTCCGGCAGGCCGGGGTGGTTTTCGTCGACGACGTGTCGCAGGTGCCTCCCGGTGCGCCGCTGATGCTTTCCGCCCACGGCTCCTCGCCGGAAGTGGTGGAAGCGGCCCGGGCCCGGGCGGCGGTGGTGGTCGACGCGGTCTGCCCGCTGGTGACCAAGGTCCACCACGAGGTGAAGCGGCTCGACCGGCAGGGATTCGACATCATCTACGTCGGGCACCAGGGCCATGACGAGGCGGTGGGGACGGTAGCCGAGGCACCGGACGCCATCACCTTGGTGGAACCCGAGGCCGGCGGGTTGCAAGACTTCTCCCCCCGTCAGCCAGACAAGGTGGCCCTGGTGGCGCAAACCACCCTGGGCCTGTACGAGTGGGAGGGGGTCCTCGCGCGGGCGCAGGCCCAGTTCCCCGCCCTCTGGACGGCGCGCAAGAGCGACCTCTGCTACGCCACCACCAATCGCCAGTCGGCCATCGGGGAGCTGGCGGCGCGCTCGGACCTGGTGCTGGTGGTGGGCTCGGAGAACTCCTCCAACACCCAGGCCCTGGTGCGGGTGGCCCGACAGTCCGGCTGCCCGGCCTACCGCGTGAACGGGCCGGGCGACATCGCCCCTCAGTGGCTGGAGGGGGTGCAGGTGGTGGGGGTCACCGCCGGTGCATCGGCGCCCGAGCAGCTCGTGCGAGACGTCATCGAGCGGCTGGCGCCGCAGGAAGGCGTCGAGGCGGTGCACATCACCGACGAGGACGAGTATTTCCCCCTCCCCCCGCAGCTCCGCTCCTTCCTGGGCGCCTTGCAGGCAGCCGTCGAGGGGGGCTACTCGGCGCGCCATCCGGGAAGCCCGGGCCTCCTGCAGAAGGACCGGGAGTGGGGCGCCACCGAGGCTTTGGAGCTGCTGGGGGCTGGCTGAAGGCCGAGGGAGAAGTCACATGGCCTGCTGCACCAGCTCCAGCACCCGGCGAGCCACCTGCCCGGCGCTGAGCTCGGACGTGTCGATGACCACCGCGTCCTCTGCGGCGCGAAGCGGCGCGGCGCTCCGGCTGGAATCGGCCCGGTCCCTTCGTCCCAGGTCGGTGGCCACCCCACCGACATCCCGACTCCCCTCATCGCGGGCCCGCCGGGTGGCCCGCGTGTGGGGGCGGGCGGTCAGGAACACCTTGACCGGGGCAGCCGGAAACACCACCGTGCCGATGTCCCGTCCCTCCACCACCGCCGATCCCCCCCGCTCGGCAACCCATCGGCGCTGCACACCGACGAGGTGGCGGCGCACGGCGGGTAGCGCAGAGACGGCGCTCACCGCCCCGGTCACCTCCGCTGAGCGGATCGAGCGGCTGACGTCCTCCCCGTCCAGGTAGGTCCGGTCGCCATCGAACTCCACGCGAACCTTCGGAACCAGCTCGACCACCGCCGACTGGTCGTTCGGATCGATCCCGGCTCGTAACACCGCCAGCGTGAAGGCCCGGTAAAGCGCTCCGGTGTCGAGAGCCGGCCATCCCAGGCTCTCCCCCACCAAGCGGCTGACCGTCGTCTTACCTACCCCGCTCGGGCCGTCTATGGCGATGACCACGGACGGCCCCGCGTCAGGCCACCGGCTGTCCGGTGGCGGCGGCCTGATAGAGGCTCCTCACCTCCTCGAGGCTCAGGCGACGCCAGGCACCGGCACCCAGGGAGGGATCCCGGATCGGGCCGATGGCGGTGCGAGCCAGGCGGACGACCGGAAGGCCCAGCGCCTCGAACATGCGGCGTACCTCCCGTTTGCGCCCCTCTCCCATCACCACCTCCACCAGCGCCTGCCGGCCGCTTCGGTCGAGCAGCCTGGCGGAGCGGGCTCGAGCCGGGCCGTCGTCCAGTAGAACCCCTTGCGTGAGCCGGCGGACCTGCTGGCGCGACGGGGCCCCTTCCACCAGCACCGCATAGGTCTTGGCGATGCCGTACCGAGGATGGGTGATCAGGTCGGTCAGGGTGCCGTCGTTGGTGAGGAGAATGAGGCCTTCCGAGTCGGAGTCCAACCGCCCGACGGGGTAGAGGCGGGCATCCTGGGGTACCAGCTCCACCACCGTAGGCCGACCCTGCGGGTCGTGGGCGGTGCTGACCACCCCGGCCGGCTTGTTGAGCAGGTAGTAGGCGCTTCGGGGATCGACCGGGAGTGGCACGCCGTCCACCTCGACGTGCGCCGAAGCCACGTCCACCTTCTGGCCGAGATGGGCCGGCTCGCCGTCCACCGTCACCCGTCCCTGCTTGATGAGCTCCTCCGCACCCCGTCGCGAGGTGAGTCCGGAATGGGCGATGAGCTTCTGGAGGCGCTCATTCATTCCGGGTCCCGCAACCCCGGGTCCTGAAACCGCCCGTGGGGAAACGGCTCCTCGAGGGCGAGGGAAACCTCTAGCTCCTCCACCGACTCGGCGGGGGGCACGTGGTCGGCCAGCGGGGGAAGCTCCTCGAGGCTGCGGAGGCCCAGCTTCTCGAGGAACAGTGCCGAGGTGCCGTAGAAGACCGGGTTGCCCGGCCCCGCTCCCCGCTCCACCTCGCGGATCAAGCCCCGCCGCTCCAGGGTCGCAAGTGCCGACTGGGAGTCCACCCCCCTGATCTGGTTCACCTGCGCCCGCGCTATGGGTTGCCGATAGGCCACCACTGCCAGCGTCTCCAGGGCGGGCTGGGAGAGGCGGGCGGCGCTGGGCGTGGTGGCGAAGCGCTCCAGGTGGGAGGCGGCATCCGGATGCGTGTACAGCCGCCAGCCGGCCCCCACCCGGCGCACCAGCAGGCCGCTGCCCCGCGCCTCCAGATGGGAGGTCAGGGCCTTCAGCTCCGACTCCACGGTCTCCACCGGCAGCTCCAGCACCTCGGCCAGCTCCCCGACGGGGACCGGCTCCTGGGCCACGAAGAGAATCGCCTCCAAGGCTCGGCGGCACTCCATCACCGACCCCGACTTGGGGCCCCGATCTGGCCCCGATTTGAGGACCAATCTGGCGGCACTAGGGGCCCCATTCGCTCGCCCGCAGGTCCACCACGCCGTTCTGCCGGGGCCGCACCCTGATGGCGGAGCTCCAGTCGTTCTGCCTGACGTCCACCAACCCCCACCTGGCCAGCTCCAACATGGCCAGGAAGTATGCCGCCACCTCCACCTTCCGGGCGCAATGGGCGGTGAGCTGGGCGAAGTCGGCCTCGACCGCCCCCATGACGCGGGAGCGCAAGTCCACCAGCGCGTCTCGCACGGAAGGCAGCTCGAGGTCGAGATGGTCGAGGTCTGGCGACTCCGGACCGCGCAGCACTCGCGTCGCCAACCGGGCCAGCCCCTGTGGATCGAGGTCGATGCGAACCTCGGCCGGGCGGACGGGGAGGTCGGCGTCCATCCCTCCCTGCCGGGCCTTGAAGCGCTCCGAGTAGGCCAGCCGATGGGCCAGGACCGCCGCCACGTCACGGAAGGTGGCGCATGCCAGCAGGCCGGCCAGCAGGCGATCCCGCTCTTCCAGCACGGCCAGCTCCTCGTCGAGATCCGGTTGGCGATCCTCCGGCAGGAGCCGGCGAGCCTTCAGCTGGACCAGGGTGGAGGCGATGAGCAGGAACCGGCTATCCGCCTCGAGGTCGAAGTCCCCCATCGCCTCCAAGCCGGACAGGTAGTCCACCACCAGGTCGATCAGGCTCAGCTCGCTGATCTCCACCTGCCGCCGGCTGACCAGCTCGAGGAGCACCTCGAGGGGGCCCTCGAACACGGCCGTCTTCACCTCATGAGACATCGGACCCCCGCTTTGGCCGGCACATGCTATTGGGCCTCGTGCCTGGGGAGCCGCCTTGTCTTCCGAGAGGCCCCGTCGGCTCGCTGTAGCAGCTCCCAATCTCGCTTGTCGATGCCCTCGGGGCGTCCATTGTGGTGATGGCGGGCGAACTGGATGACCAGGGCCTGGGCCTGGGCCTGTTCCAAGTCGGCGGCACCCAGGGCGGGGTGGTCCAGGTAGTGCCGCCAGCGGCCGGTGGCGGGCAATCCGACCTTGGCCATCACGGAAGCCAGGGAGCGCCCCACCGGCCCCAAGGCGGCGCGGCGCTTCCCCACGTCGTGGAGCAGGGCGGCGCAGGCGAGGTCTCGCCGGCCGGGCGCCTGCCGGAGGACGGCGCGGGCGGCGGCGAGGCCGTGTCGCTGGTCGGCGGTGGGCTGGGACCAGAAGAGGCGGGCCTCCGCCGGGCCGAGCAGCGCCCCCACCTCGCTCTGCTCGCGTGGCGAGAGCGGTCGAGCCCAGGCGACCTGGAAGAGCCGGTGGGCCAGGTGGCCCCAGCCGCCCAGCCTCGCCT
>JALYHC010000181.1 GCA_030776765.1 Actinomycetota bacterium
GCTCGGCCATCTCCTCCTTGGAGAGAGTGAGGAGATCACGACCCTGATAGAGGATCTGTCCCTCTTCGACGCGGCCCGGGAAGGGGACGAGCCGAAGCACCGACAGCGAGGTCACGCTCTTCCCGCAGCCGGATTCGCCCACCAGGCCGAGGATCTCTCCCTTGTCGACTTGGAGGTCCACGCCGTCCACGGCCTTGACGACCCCGTCGGCGGTGTGGAAGTAGGTGCGCAGGTCCCTGACCTGCAGGATGGGGGTTCCCTGGGTCATTCTTTCCATTGCGTCCCTCTGCAGAGGTAGTCATCCCGAAACGCGTCGGTGCCATTGATGAAGCCCTGGTCATGCTCTCCGGCCGGCTTCGCCGGCGACGTGCTGACGCGCAACCGCCGTCGATGCCGCGTCACTCGCTCAGCTTGGGGTCGAGGGCGTCGCGCAGGCCGTCTCCGAGCAGGTTGAATCCCAGCACGGTCAGCATGATGGCCAGGCCGGGGAAGAAGACCAGGTGGGGGGCGGAGAACACCTGGTTCCGCTCCTCACCCAGCATCGTGCCCCATTCGGGGGTGGGCGGCTGGGCGCCCAGGCCCAGGAACGACAGGCCGGCCGCCTCCAGGATCGCCGCGGCGAATCCCAGAGTGCCCAGCACCACGATGGGGGTGAGGGCGTTGGGGATGACCCGGGTGCCCAGGATCCGGAAGCTCGAGGCACCCAGCGCCCGCGAGGCCTCCACGAAGTCGAGCTCCTTGATCTGGAGGACGGAGGCGCGCATCACCCGGGCGTACTGGGGCACGGCCACGATGGCGATGGCCAAGAGGGCATTCCGGAGCCCGGGGCCCAGCACGGCCACGATGGCGATGGCCAGGAGAAGGGCCGGAAAGCCGAGGATGACGTCCATGATCCGCATGATCACGTTGTCGATCCAGCCCCCCCAGAAGCCGGAGATGGCTCCCAGCAGCCCGCCCACCACGATGGCAGCGGAGACGGTGCTGATGCCAATCGTGAGGCTGACCCTGGAGCCGTAGACGATGCGCGAGTAGACGTCCCTGGCGTTGCCGTCCACACCCAGGAAGTGCTGCGGCCGGTCCTCGGGGCAACCCAGCGCGTGAATACATGGATCGGCCCGGCGCTGGATGTCCTCGACTCCCAGCAGGCCCCTGGTGGGATCTTGGGTGGCCAGCAGCGGGGCGAAGATGGCCACCAGCACCCAGAAGCCGATGATGATCAGGCCGGCCACGCCGGTCTTGCGGCGGAGGAGCCGGCGAAGGCCGATCCTCCAGAGCGAGGTGGGTCGCTCCAGATAGCGGCCGCTCTCGGCGACCTGCTCTATGTCGCTGGTCCTCTGCTGTGCCGTGTCGACCATCGTCAGTCCAGCCTGATACGGGGATCGAGGTAGGCGTAGGAGATGTCCACCAGCAGGTTCACGACCACGTAACTGAAGGCCACGATGAGCGTGAATCCCTGCACGATGGCGAAGTCCCGGGCGAAGATCGCCTCCACCAGGGCCCGGCCGATCCCGGCCAGCCCGAAGACGGTCTCGGTGAGGATGGCGCCTCCCAGCAGCAAGCCGAGCTGGAGGCCGCCGATCGTCACGACCGGGAGGAGAGCATTGCGGAGGGCATGGCGGGCCACCACCCGGGGCTCGCGGGCTCCCTTGGCCCGGGCGGTGCGGACGTAGTCGGAACCCAGCACCTCGAGGAGCGACGATCGGGTGATTCGGGCGATGATGGCCATCGGGATGGTGGAGACCGCCGCCGCCGGCAGGATGAGGTGCTTCAAGGCGTCCACGAATACCTTCCACTGCCCGGTGATGAGGGAGTTGAAGATGTAGAAGTTGGAGATGAACTCCAAGAGGTCCCCCCGGAAGGTGTTGAGGTCCACCTCCCATCCCCACTTGACGTAGAAGGGGATGGACGAGACGCCGGCACTGAGCCGGCCCGACGGAGGAAGGGCGAACGGGGTGTCCCTCAGCACCAGGGCGAACAGATAGGCCAGCATCAGCCCGAGCCAGAACACCGGCATGGACACGCCGATGTTGGCGAAGGCCATGGTGGCCACGTCGACCGAGGTGTTGGCCCGCATGGCGGCGGCGATGCCCAGCGGGATGCCGACGGCGAGGGCCAGGATGAGGGCCGCCACCCCCAGCTCGGTGGTGAGGGGCAGCCGCTCCACGATGATCTGAGTGACAGGTCTGGAGAAGCGGATCGACTCACCCAGATCGAACTGGATCAGGTTGACGAGATAGATGCCCAGCTGCACCGGTATCGGCTCGTCCAGCCCGTTGGCCCGGTTGAACTGGTCACAGGCCGCCTGGGTGGCGCGCTCTCCCAGCATGGCCCGGCAGGGGTCACCGGGGATCATCCTCACCAGGAGGAAGGACACCACGACGATGCCCAATAGCACCGGGATCGTATAGAGGAGACGCCGGACGATGTAACTCAGCACTGCCGGCTAGCGAGCAATGAATGCGAGGAGGGGGGAGCGGTCGCTCCCCCCTCCTGATCGCGTTGCTGGCTCCTTCACTACTCCTCGGGGGCGTTCATCAGCTGATCCCACAAGTACGTGTAGTACTCGAAGGCACCGGTGTTGCCCACATGCAGCGGGTTGCCTGCGTCGATGCCCGCCGCCCAGGAGGCGATCACGTCCTGGGCGTCGAACTCGCTCCCGTCGTGGAACGTCACGCCTTCGCGCAGGGTGCAGGTCCAGACGGTCGAGTCCTCGTTGGCCGTGCACTCGGTGGCCAGCTTCGGAATCACGTTCCCTTCCAGGTCGTACCCGAGCAGCGGCTCCACCACCTGCTGGCAGGCGGAGAGGGACTCACCGTCGGTCTCGTCGGCGCAGTACAGGCTGATGGGCTCGGCGTTCTGCATGAACACCAGGGTGTCTTCCCCTGGATCCATCCGCTCGAACTGAGGAGCCCCGAAGTTGGGGGTGTGCGCCCCCTCCAGCGAGGCCAGCGCCGCGTCCGCCGCCGCTCCCCACACCATCGGCACCATCGGCACCAACTCCTTGATGGCGTTGTTGGCCTCCTCGTAGAGCGGGGCCGCCTCCTCAGGATCGGCGATGCTCGACGCCTCCACCAGCGGCTCGTAGATCTCGGGGTGCGTCTCGCCAAACTGCGGGTTGGCCTCCCCGAAGTGGAAGTCGAGGAAGTTGGTCACGTGCGGATAGTCCGCACCCCAACCCAGCAGGTACATGGGATCGTCCCCGGCGGTCGAGGAGGCGATCATCTCGCCGGACTCCACCACCTGGACGGTGGCGTTGATGCCCAGGTTCTCGTTGAGCTGCTGGGCGATCTCGTTGGCCACCGCGCCGGGCTCCGGCAGATAGACCCGGAACACGTCCCGGTAGGTGATCGTGACGTCGAAGCCGGCCACGCCGGCATCCTCCAGCATCTGGCGTGCCGTGTCCGGGTCGAACTCGTACCACTCCTCCCCCTGGCAGCCGTTCTCGATCGAGCACGGCGTGAAGTGGGTCGGTACCTCAGAGCCGGGCGGGTAGAAGTTGTCCACGATCTGCTGACGATCGATGCCCATGGCGATCGCCTGGCGCACCTCGACCTGGTCGAACGGCTCATGGAAATTCGACATCCCCAGATAGAAGATGTTCGGGTTCAGGTCGGGAAGGAGCTGCAGGTTGGGGTCCCCCTCCACGGTGGGGATGTCATCGGGCCCCAGCGTGGTGATCTGGTGCACGTTGCCCGATTGCAGCTCGAGCAGCCGGGTGGCGCTCTCCGTGGCCCACCGGAAGACAAGGGTCTGGAAAGCCGGGGGCTCACCCCAGTACTCGTCGTTGCGCTGGAAGACGATGTCTGATCCCCGGTTCCACGCCTCCAGCACGAAGGGGCCGGTCCCGATCGGGTTGTCGAGCGGCGCTCCGCCCGTCGCCTCCAGGTGCTCGGCCGGCTGGATCGCGAACGGTGTGAAGGCCACGATCTGCTGGAAGGCAGGAACCGGCGCGCACATGGTGAACACCACCGTCATCGGATCGGTGGCCTCGATCGACTGGATCTTGCCTCCGTAGTCGCAGCTCTCCGCCGAGACCGAGGCCAGCGCACCGGTCTCAGCAGTGGTGGTCGTTCCGTCTGCTTCAGTCGTACCGGGCGCCACGGTGGTACCCGGAGCTTCCGTTGTTTGGGTGGTCGGCTGTCCCGCACAGGCCATGGCCACGAACGCCATGACCGCGAGCAGCACCACCCAGCGTCTGAATGAGTTCATTGATCCTCTCCTCTTCCAACCCTGAACCGGGCTAGCCGGTTCGAGCATGTAACGCTAGCTCGTTCGGCCATAGGGTGCATGCCTGCGCACGCTCACTCTTGTCGACCATCCTCCCATCCGCCATCTCTCCACTCCGCCGCCATGCCGGGAGTACCTCGCCCTCCCCGTGGAAGAGGAAGGCCAGCAGTTCCACACCGTCGACCAGACGCGGTCCGGGAATCTGGTGTGGGTGACGGGTGAGAGGCGTCGAGTGCGTAGGCACTGTCCAGCCGCAGGGTGAGGATGTCGGTTCTGCCAGGTGCGTTCTCTACCTGGGCGAGTCGGAGGAGAGTGCTTGCGGCTACCACACCGGCCGCGCTGGATGTCGGTGCGCTGGTTGGGATCCGTTCCTCGGGTTGCAGGCCATCAGTCGGCTCGCAGGCCGCGCACGGAAGGTCGGCTCGTTCTGGGGCGTGCCACGCGACGTATC
>JALYHC010000182.1 GCA_030776765.1 Actinomycetota bacterium
CGCGCACCCTGAATGCTTTGCACTAGCCGCGCGTGAGGCGCTGCTAGAGCCTTAGGTTGATCTTCAGGCAATGTCTCCCCGGGTCTCCCACCACATGGTCACCATCTCGCGGGCCTCCTCACCCAGAAAGAACTGCCCGTCTCGCTCGACGATCTCCGGCGCGAGCAGCCCCTCCAGCTCCTCGCCTCGCTCTTCGGGCAAGACCAGCCGACGGCGGAAGAACACCAGCAATTCGTCTCGATCGCCAAACCACAGCCCGCCGGGCCGGCGCCATCGTTCCCGCTGTGGCAGGAGACCGCAGACCTCTCGCACCACCTCGGCCAGCTCCTCGGCCGTCGGCCCCTCGGGGCGCGCCAGGCCGTGCAACGACCGGTAGTACGGCGCCAGGTCGGCCCATGGGTGATTGGGGGTGAGCTCCAGCACCACTCCCCGCCGGGCCCGATCGTGAAGGGCCCTGAGGAAGGGACCGATGTCCTGCACGTCGTAGACCACGTGGGCGCACAGGACCACGTCGTGAGGCTCGACCTGTTTGGCCACTTCGGGCCAGGAACCCATTACCAGCCGGGCCTCCACCCCCAACGCCCGGGCCTCGTCGCGGAAGCCCTGCGCCATGCCAGGGTTGCGCTCCACCGCCGTCAGGCGGTAGCCCTCTCGTGCCAGTGGCAGCGAGGCACGGCCCGTGCCGGCTCCCACGTCGAGCAGCGTCCCCTGCTGGGGAAGCAAGCCCCGCACCACCCGGGCCGTGGGCCGCTCCTCTCCCGACGCAGCATCCGAGGCTCGCCGCCGCTTCCACAGCTGGGCCGGCCACTGGTAGGGAGAATCGGGCACCGCCGCCAGCAGCTCCCCGGGGATGGCCCACGCTTCCAGCTGGGCCCGCCACTCCTCGGCGGCGCTCACCTCAAGCCGGCGAAGAGGTCATCCTCCTGAGACGGTGCTTCCACCCGGCTATAAGCCCGGATGAACGCCTCCCGGCCGAACACCTCCAGGTGCTGGTCGAGAGGAACTCGCCGCAGCCACCAGTCCTGCGGGATCTGGCTCACGTGGGCCAGCACCGCCTTCCACTTGAGCTCCACCCACGGCCCGATGTCTATCCAGGCGGTGACATCGTGCTCCAGCGCGCCCGACCGGGGCTCTTGTTCCAGCTCCTCCTCGGGCACCTCTCCCGCCTGAGCCAGCAGGCGCCGAACCATCAGGATCCTGCTGCGCGGCCAGGTGCACCAATACAGCTTCTGAGGGATCCAGGCTCCTTCTCCTTCCTGGATCGGGAAGCGCCCGGTGTCGGCGGCCCCGAAGAAGGCGGCGGTGCCCACCCGGTGCACCTGGATGTGGTCGGGGTGCCCATACCCGCCGAAGGGATCGTAGGCGGTGACCACCTCCGGGCGGTAGCGTCTGATGAGGCTCACCAAACGTCCCACCGCCTCGTCGAAGCCCGCCGCCCAGAAGGCGTTGGGATGGCGGTTGTCCTCGGTCCCCATCATGCCCGAGTCCCGATAGCCCAGGTTCTCCACGTGCTCCACCGCCAGGATCTCCATGGCGTCCTTGAGCTCCTCGGAGCGCACCTCCTTGAGGCGGGCCTGGATGGGCTCGGGATCGTCGTAGTTGTGCACCTCCCCCACCTCGCCCCCGGTGGCGATGACCACCACAACCTGCTCTCCAGCCTGCACGTACCGGTGCAAGCTGCCTCCCATGGATAGCGACTCATCGTCGGGATGGGCGTGCAGCGCCAGAAGACCGGGCATTCAGCCAGCTCTCCAGCGAGCCCTCACGCGCTCAGATCCACCCGCCCGCCGGTACGCCAGTAAACGCCCTCGGCGCGAGTCAGGAGCCCCTCGTCCACCATGAAGCGGCGCAAGGAGGCGTAGTCGGGGTGGAAGACCTGCAGCGTCGAGTTGACGTGACGCTCTGAGTAGCGCAGCCCCGGCTCGAACTCCTGCACCAGACGCTCCAGCACCAGCCGGCGCTTGGACCGCTGTGAGGGAATCTGCGTGAGCTGGGATCCAGAGAAGAAGCGCGCCAGCACGGTGGCTTCTTCAGTGGTCCAATCGCCTTCCACCAGCTCCTCAGCCGGCGGCTCGGCACGGGGGAGGGCGCTCGCCACCTCCTGCAACACCCGGCGGTCCAGCCGTAGCTCCTCGTCGAGCAGCCCTGCTTCCCGCAGCCTGCCGGCCGCTTGCAGGACTCTGCGGGGCGGCACCTCCAGCTCGCCCGCCAGGTGTGCCAAGTCGACCGGCGCCACCACCGCCCGGCCCAGCACCGCCATGCGCAAGGGATCCAGGGCCAAGCGCAGGTAACCGTTGGGGGTCAGCACCCTGCCCAGGCTAGCGAGGAGACTTCGGGGAAGACCCCCACCCCCAGCTGCCTTCTTCAGGGGGTGAGCGGGCAGGGGAGAAGAGCTACTCGGTGAGCGAGCGGTCCGTGTCTCGCAGGCGGCGAGCCACCTCGCCCAGCATCTCCACTGCCACGCTGGGATGGGTGCTGATCACTCCGTGCAGCTCCCAACTGGTCAGGATGAGGCACTCAGTCGGCTCCATCGCCACCACGTCTGCCGAGCGAGGGGCACCATCGAGAAGCGCCATCTCACCAAAGAAGTCCCCCGGCCCCAGCTCCCGCAGGCGACGCGGGCCCTTGCGGACCTCCACCCGCCCGGACAGGATCAGGTAGAAGCCCAGCCCGCTGTCTCCCTCCTTGACGATCGCCGCACCACTCTCGAACTCCCGCTGTTTTGCCGACGACACCAGGGCCTGCAGCTGCCGGCGCTTCAGCCGAGAGAACAACGGACATCCGGTCAGCAGTTCGATGGTGGCTTCCTGCGTGGCCATTCCTCTTCCTCTCCTCGTCTCTCTGCCAACCTACTCCCCTCCGGCCCGACCTGCCTCCGGCGGCCAACACTAGGATCGGCCACCGAGGGCGGTACATGGCAGGGCCTGCGTGACGACCAATCCCGACACTTTCGTGGGCATCGTCGAAGGTCACTTCGACCCGGCGGTGGCGGTGGTCCGAGAGGGCGAGATCGTGGCCTACGCCGAGGAGGAGCGGCACGTCCGCTACAAGCACGCCCCCGGCCTCTACCCAATGCGGGCCCTGCAGCACGCCCTGGACCAGGCGGGGATCGGCTTGGACGAGGTGGCCGCAGTGGCCGTCAACTGGAACCTGCCCGCATACAGCGACGGGACCATGGAGGCCTTCTTCCAGAAGCTGCGCCACGAGTGGGACGTGGACCCCAAGACCATCGCCTGGCAGGAGGGGTTGCTGCGGCGGTTCAATGCCCAGGCGTACCACGCCTACCACCAGGACCGCTGGCGGCGCGCCTTCGGCAATATTCGGTTCCCTCCCCTGCATGCGGTGCCACATCACTTGACTCACGCCTTCCAGGCGACCATGCAGTCGCCCTTCGAGCGGGCGGTCTGCCTGACGGTGGACGGCTCCGGTGACCAGCACACCACAGTGGTTTGGCGCAAGGACGGCCACGACCTGCAGCCGATTCGCGAGATCTTCATGCCCCACTCACTGGGCTGGGTGTTCGCCGCCTTCACCGAGTACCTGGGCTTCCAGGCATACGACGACGAGTACAAGGTGATGGGCCTGGCCGCCTACGGGCGCCCCCGCCCGGAGCTGGGGGCCAAGCTGGAGCGCATCCTGCGGGAGGCCCCCGACGGGGTGGAGTTCGAGGTCGACCCCACCTACATCCACTACGGCCCGCACAGCTACTCGGACCGCTATACCGACCGGCTGGTGGAGCTGTTCGCGCGTAGCCCCCGGTTGCCGGGGGAGGAGCCCACTGAATGGCACCAGGACCTGGCCTATGCAGTTCAGGAGAGCCTGGAGCGGGCCGTGGAGCGCCTGGTGACCTGGGCGATCGGCGAGACGGGAATCGGCAACGTCTGCGTGGGGGGCGGGGTGGGGCTCAACGTGAAGATGAACAGCCGCCTCTTTCAGCACCCGCAGGTGGAAGACGTGTTCGCCCAGCCGCTCTGCGCCGACGCCGGTGCCGCCGCCGGTGCCGCCCTGGCCGCCTGCTACCAGCTCACCGGCGTGCCTCCTCGACGCCTGGAGACGCTCGCCTTGGGCCTAGAAGAGACCGACCAGGCCATCGAGCAAGCGCTGCGGCTGGCCCACCTGGACTACCGGCGCCCGACCGACATCTGCCAGGCGGTGGCCGACGAGCTGGCGGCCGGGCGTGTGGTGGGCTGGTTCCAGGGGCGCATGGAGGCCGGACCGAGGGCCCTCGGGCAGCGCAGCATCCTGGCCGACCCCCGTCGGGTGGAGATGCGGGACAAGGTCAACGCCATCATCAAGTTCCGCGAGTACTGGCGGCCCTTCTGCCCTTCCATGCCGGCGGAGGCGGCCGGGCGCTACTTCGATCGCTACACGGATGCGCCCTTCATGATCATCGCCTTCCCGGCCAACGAGCGCCTGCGGCGGGAGGCGCCCGCCGTCGTCCACGTGGACGGCACCTCCCGGGTGCAACTGGTGAGAAGGGACGTGCTGCCCCGCTACCACCGGCTGCTCACCGCCTTCGAGCAGCGCACCGGCGTCCCGGTGCTGCTCAACACCTCCTTCAACGTCAAGGGGGAGCCCATCGTCTGCACCATCCAGGACGCCCTGCGCACCTTCTGGTCGACCGGCATGGAGGTGCTGGCGGCCGGCGACTTCCTGCTGCGCAAGCCGGCGCTGGGCCCGCCATGAGCGAGCGCCTCCCCCGCCTGCTGGTGATCGCTCCCCATCCCGACGACGAGATCCTCGGGCCGGGAGGGACCATCGCCCGCTTCTCCCAGGCCGGCGGTGAGGTGACCGTGCTGACGGTCACCGCCGACCTCCCACCGCTGTACCCGGAGGGGATGTACGAGCGGGAGCTGGCCGAGGCCCGTCTGGCGCAGGGCATCGTGGGCGTGAAGGAGTCGATCTACCTGGGGAAGCCGGCCGTGCTGCTCGAGCAGGTGAGCGTGCCGGAGCTGAACGAGGAGATCCTGGCAGTGGTGCGCCAGGTGGAGCCGGACGTGGTGCTGGTGCCTTACTACGACCGCCACGTCGACCACCGGCGGGTTTTCGAGGCGGCCATGGTCGCCTGCCGCCCCGTCGGGCCGGGGCGTGAGATCACCGTGCTGGCCGCCTACGAAACCATCTCGGAGACACATTGGAACGCCCCTCATCTGGAGCCGAACTTCACCCCCAATTGGTATGTGGACGTCACCGAGCACATCGAGGCCAAGCTGGAGGCGATGGCCTGCTACGAGACCCAGCTGCAGGCCTTCCCCTCCGCCCGCTCCCTGGAGGCATTGCGGGCACTGGCGCTTCTGCGCGGCAGCCAGGTGGGCCTCGGGTTCGCCGAGGGCTTCCAGGTGGTGCGCATGAGCGCCCTCCCAGAGGTGCTGGCCCGGGGCGTCTAGAGGCTGACCCAGCGCCAAGCGCGGGAGGGAGACCCCCTCCCCCGCAAGCGGGGGAGGGAGAAGAGCACGACGATGAGCGCACCGTTAGACTGTGGCCCTTCCTGTGAGGGCCGAGTGGCGGAAGAGCACCAGATCTTCGAGTGGAAGGGAAGGCTGGGACCCTTCGACCTGCTGCTCTCCGAGCAGACCTTCCCTCCCTCCAGCGTCTCCCTCCTGCTGGGCGAGGCCCTCCGGGTCGGTGAGGGCGACACGGTGATCGACATGGGCTGCGGGTCTGGGGTGCTGTCCATCATCGCCGCCAAGCTGGGAGCGGGCCGGGTCTTCGGGGTGGATGCCGCTCCCGATACCGAGGAGATCGGCAACCTCAACGCAGAGCTCCACGGGGTGGCCGATCGAGCCACCTTCTTGCGAGGGGACCTGTTCGAGCCGTTGCCCGAGGACCTCAAGGCGGACGTGATCATCGGCGACGTATCGGGCATCCCCGACGCGGTCGCCAGGGTGAGCGGCTGGTTCCCGAGCGGCAAGGGAGGCGGGCCGCGGGGTTCGGAGCTCCCCATCCGCATGCTGCAGGAGGCGCGCAACTGGCTCACCCCGGGGGGCCGCCTGTTCCTACCCACCGGCTCCCTGCAGGACGAGAACGCCATCCTGCGGACGGCGCGCTCGCTCTACGGAAGGCTCAGCGAGCTGGTGGAGCGGCGCTTCCCGGTCCCGGGCCAGCTCGCCGACACCGACGAGCTCCGGCAGCTCATGATGGAAGGCGTGGTCAACCTGGCTCGCCGGGGCTCCCGCCTGCTGTGGAGCGCCCGGGTGTGGGAGTGCTCGCCCACCTGACCTGCGGCAGCGGTCCCTCTCCCGCCCGCCGCTGCTTCCGTTCTGATAGGTTTTCGGAGGGCGACCACTGGACGACGAGGGAGGAGGAGACATGACCAGCAGACGACCCATCAGACGAGGCATCTCGAGACGCGATTTCCTGAGGGCGGCCGGGTTCACTCTTGCCGCCGCCTGCGCCCCACGCGGGGCACAGACCACCACCACCCTGGGCGCCGGCGGGGCCACCACCACGACCGCCGCCGGTGTCGCCACCACCCTTGCCGGCGCGGCCGGGGAGCCCGAACTGAGCTTTGTGGAGCCGACCACCCAGCTGAGCGGCGACCTGCGCATCCTGCTGTGGAGCCACTTCGTGCCCTCCCATGACGAGTGGTTCGACGTCTTCGCCCGGGAATGGGGCGAGCAGGTGGGCGTGAACGTCACCGTGGACCACATCGGGGTGGCCGACGTCCCGGCGGCCATCTCTTCCGAGATCGGAGCCGGGGAGGGCCACGACCTGATGCAGTACATCGCCACCCTCTCTCAGTTCGAGCCCAGCGTGGAGGACATGACCGACGTGGTCGATGAGTGCCAGAACCGCTACGGGGAGATGCTGGAGCTGTGCCGCAAGTCGAGCCTCAATCCCACCACCGGGAAGTTCTACGCCTTTGCCCCCGGGTGGGTTCCCGACCCGGGCGACTACCGCAGGAGCCTGTGGGAGCAGGTGGACATGCCCGACGGTCCCGCCACCTGGGACGACCTGCTGGAGGGCGGCTCCCGGATCAAGAGCGAGCTGGGCGTGCAGTTGGGCATCGGCATGTCCCAGGAGATCGACTCCGACATGGCCGCCCGGGCCCTGCTCTGGTCGTTCGGGGCCTCCATCCAGGACGAGAACGAGAACGTCACCATCAACTCCCCCGAGACGCTGGAGGCAGTGGAGTTCATGAGGGACCTCTTCCAGGGAGCGATGACCGACGAGGTATTCGCCTGGAACCCCGCATCCAACAACCAGGGACTGATCTCCGGAGAGCTCTCCTACATCCTGAACTCCATCTCGGCCTACCGCACCGCGCAGGAGGCCAACCCCGAGGTGGCGCAGGACGTCTTCTTCGTTCCGGCACTGCAGGGCCCGGCAGAGCAGTGGGCCGCCCAGCACGTCATGTACAACTGGATCGTTCCCCAGCACGCCGGCAACATCGACGCCGCCAAGGAGTTCCTCCTGCACTACACCGAGAACTTCGCCCTGGCCACCTGGCACTCCCAGCTCTACGACTTCCCCGCCTTCGGGGAGCGGGTGCCCAACCTGGAGCAGTGGCTGGACAGCGATCCCTTCGGCTCCCAGCCGGCCGACAAGCTGGCGGTGCTGAAGGACGCCACGGACTGGAGCACCAATATCGGGCACCCCGGTCCGGCCAGCCCGGCCATCGGGGAGGTGTTCAACAGCTTCATCATCCCAAATATGCTGGGCCGGGTGGCCCGGGGCGAGCAGGAGGCCCAGCAGGCCATCGAGCAGGCCGAGTCCCAGATCAACTCGATCTTCGAGAACTGGCGGGAGCAGGGCCTGGTGGGCGGCGGGTCGTAGAGGCGGGCTC
>JALYHC010000183.1 GCA_030776765.1 Actinomycetota bacterium
GAACCGGTGCCCCACCTGCCGGTGACGCCGACCACCGCCATGCCCGGGCCGGCCGCCACTCGCGCCACGGCTTCCTGGAGCTCGTCGAGCACTCCCATCTACCTTCCCTTTGAGAAGCGACTTGCGACTTGCAACTTACTATACACTACTGGCAGTAGGAGCTCCGCTACCATCTCGGAAGTGACCGATCCGACTTCTCCGCTGGCCGAGGCCGTGGAACTGGTGGGCGACCGGTGGACGCTGCTCGTGGTCGATGCCCTGTTGGCCGGCCCGCGTCGCTTCACCGACTTGATGGAGGAGCTACCCGGCATCGCCCCCAACATCCTCTCGCAGCGCCTCAAGCACTTGGAGCGGGAGGCCATGGTGGTGACGCGCCCGTACTCGCGCCGCCCGCCTCGGGTGATCTACCAGCTGACGGCACCGGGGCAGGAGCTGGCCGGAGCCCTCCGCTTGCTGGCCCACTGGGGAGCGGGAAGATCGGAGGATGCCGAGGCGGCCCGCCACTCCGCCTGCGGCACCCCCATGGAGCCCCGCTGGTACTGCCCGACCTGCGCTCACCCGGTGGAGGACCAGGACGAATCGCTCCGCTTCGTGTGACCCGGTGAGGAGCTTGCCCTGGGAGGCGGTCCCGGCCCTGACCGCCCGCCAGATGGCCGAGGTGGACCGCATCATGGTGGAGGAGCTGGGCATCGGGCTGGTGCAGATGATGGAGAACGCCGGGCGGAGCCTGGCCGAGCTGGTCATGCGCCGCTTCACGCCCGGCTCGGCGCTGGTGCTGGCGGGTACCGGCGGCAACGGGGGTGGCGGCCTGGCCGGTGCGCGACATCTTGCCAATCGCGGAGTGGAGGTGGCGGCGGTGCTGGCTGGGCCGGTGGAGGCGTTGAGCCCGGTGACGCGAGTCCAGCTCGACATCCTGGAGCGCCTGGGAGTGCAGGTGACCGGGAGCGCGCAGGAAGCCGACGTGGTGATCGACGCCCTGATCGGCTACAGCTTGCAAGGCGACCCGCAGGGGAGGGCGGCCGAGTTGATCGAATGGGCCAACCTGCAGAGCTCTCCCGTGCTGTCGCTCGATGCTCCGAGCGGTCTCGACGTCACCACCGGTCTGGCGGGCTCCCCGTGCGCCACCGCCAGCGCCACCCTCACCCTCGCTCTCCCCAAGGTGGGCCTTCGCTCGGCCGGCCAGGTGGGTGAGCTCTACCTGGCGGACATCTCGGTCCCCCCGCTTGCTTATCTGCGGCTGGGCCTCGAGGTCCCCCGGCTCTTCATCGACGAGGGGATCGTGCGCATCGAGCGGGGCCCGGGAGGCAACGGCAGGCAGGTGGGGCCCTGATACCAGTAGCCCGGGAGGTGGAGTTGGACGACCAGCGGTTCATCGAGGCGGCCATCGAGCAGGCGCGTATCGGGGGAGCGGAAGGCGGCATCCCCATCGGGGCCGCTCTGGTGGCCGATGGCCGGGTGCTGGGGGCTGGGCGGAACCGGCGCGTGCAGGACGGCAGCGTCATCCGGCATGGGGAGATGGATGCCCTGGAGAACGCCGGCCGCCGTCCCGCCGCCCTCTACCGGCGAGCCACCATCTACACGACGCTGTCCCCCTGCCACATGTGCGCGGGCGCCATCTTGCTGTACGGGATCCGGAGGGTGGTGCTCGGCGAGAACCGTACGTTCCTGGGGGCAGAGGACCTGTTACGAGGCCACGGGGTGTCGACCTCGACCGGGAGGATTGCGCCGAGCTAATGTCTCGGTTCGTCTCCGATCATCCCGAGCTTTGGCACGAGGACATCGGCGGTTGAGGCCGCCTCGGGGGGAACATCTGGCTCCAGACAGGCGTTTTCAGATATGCACTCACGGAACGGAGCAATCAGCGAATGACGTCCAAGCCACGAGCCCTGACCAGCCGGCTCACCGACGAGCGAGGGCAGCTGACCACCGATTTGGTGGCCCAGTACCTCGACGGTGTGGGTGAGTACGAGCTGCTCACCGCCGAGCAGGAGGTGGAGCTGGCCCAGGAGATGGAGGCCGGCGAGGCGGCGCGCCGCCGGCTGGAGAGCGGCGATCATGCCGGAGCCCAGGAGGAGGCGGAGCTGCGCCGGCAGCTTCGGGCCGGCGACGAGGCCAAGGACGCCTTTCTCACCGCCAACCTGCGGCTGGTTATCGCCAATGCTCGCCGCTACGCCGGTGCCGGTAGCTTGGACTTCCTGGACCTAGTCCAAGAAGGCAACCTCGGTCTGATCCGGGCCGTTGAGAAGTTCGACTGGCGCAAGGGGTTCAAGTTCTCCACCTATGCCACTTGGTGGATCCGCCAGGCCATCACCCGCGGCATCGCCCAGCAGTCGCGCACCATTCGCATCCCGGTGCACCTGCACGACCTGTTGGGCACCATCCGCCACGCTCAGCTCACCCTGAAAGCGGAGTTGGGGCGCGATCCGCTGCCGGAGGAGATCGCCGAAGAGACGGGCGCCGAGCTGAGTCGGATCGAGGCTGCCCTGGAGGTGGTGGACACGGTCTCGTTGGAGCGGCCGGTAGGCGAGGACGGCGCCTTGCTGGGAGACTTCATCGAGGACGATGACGCCGTCGACCCCGTCGACCTCGTGGAGCGCCTGCGGGTGACGGAGGCCTTGCACAAGTCACTGGGTGAGCTGCCGGAGATCGAGCGCAGGGTGCTTGCCCTGCGCTATGGGCTGGTGGACGGACGGCCGCGGCCGCTTCAGGAGATCTCGGGGGAGCTGGGCCTCAGCGAGCAGCGCGTGCGCGAGCTGGAGCGTCAGGCGCTGGCCCGGATGCGAGAGCAGGCCGCCGAGCTCCAGGAAGACGTGCTGTCGGCCGCCTAGCCGGCATCGCTATCGACCCTGTTATCCAGCTACTTGAGGATCGAACGGCGGGGTCCGTCCTCTCTACTCAGTACCGCTCCTTCCACCGGGACGGTAGGGCCCGGACGGCCCCCAGCAGTGCCAGGGCCAGTCCCACTACTGCGGCTGCGCTGAGCGCCGCCTGGGCCCAGAGGGGGATCTGATACCAGGACCCCACCAGGCCACCCCAGAGACGCTGGGCGAGCCCCTCGACCGGGATCGTTACCGGGCGAAGGATGGTCCTTTGGGGGCGGGGCAGCCCCGCCTCCGGCGGGAGGCCGATCGCCCCTACAGGAGCGGTCGTGCCCGTGGGAGCAGTAGTGGCAGTAGCAGGCCCCGCGGGAGCAGTGGTGCCCGTGGGAGAGGTGGAGGCGGGCGCCGGCTCTGGGGGGGCTTGATTAGTGGGCGGTGCAAGCGAAGGACCGCCGGTGGCGGCCGGAGTGGCGCCAGCGGGAGCCCCCACGGGAGTGCTCGTGGGAGCAGTCGTGGAGCTGCTGGCGTCGGTCCCTATGGCGGCAGTGGCGCCGGGCGGCTCAGTCGTCGTGGTAGGCGGGACGCTGGTGGTGCCGGCTAGGGGAGTGCTCGTGGGAGCAGTCGTGGTGGTGGTGGTGCTTGGAGCAGTCGTGGTGGTGGTTGGAGCAGTCGTGGTGGTGCTCGAAGAGGGAAGGGGCAGCGGGATGGGCAACGGATCGTCGCCGATCTGGGCAGAGGCAATCCCCATGCACGACCAAGCGAGCACCCCCAGGGCCAACCCGCCCAACGCCGCTCGGCCGAAATACCGCCCAAAGCCTTGCCGCCTGCCCGGCAATTCCCGCCCCTCTTCCCGCAGGCCTCCATTGTACCGCGCATGCGGGTCCTACTGACACTCAAAGTGGTGAATCGGCGCGAGGTGAGCGTCTTTCTACAGTCGAAACATGACCCAGCCTCCCATCGGCGACTACGCGCTCATCGGCGACACCCGAACCGCCGCCCTCTGCTCCCCGGGCGGCTCGATCGACTGGCTGTGCCTGCCCCGCTTCGACTCTCCGCCGGTCTTCGGCCGGCTCATCGATCAGGAACGGGGCGGATGGTTCTCCATCACTCCCGAGGAGGTGCACCGGACCACCCGGCGGTACCTGGAGGACTCGGCGGTGCTGGAGACCACCTGGCACACCGGGACCGGTGAGCTGCTCCTCCAGGAGGGCATGGTCCTCGAGCTGTCGAAGGCGCTCCTCCCCCAGGCCCTGCTGGTGCGCAAGGCTCGCTGCCTCTGGGGGAGCGCCACCCTGCGCATCTGCTACACGCCACGCCGCGGCCTTCCCGGCCGCCAGCCGGTCGTGCAGCACCGGCCGGGTGTGCTCATCTGCAAGTGGGGCTCACTGGCGATCGGCCTCCATTCCGATCCCCACGTCGAGCTCGTCCCGGGACGAGAGACCCAGGTGGTACTGGAGGCTGGGTCAACCCTCACGTTCGCCCTGACGCTGGCCGATCGCTCCCCCCTCGTCTTCGTGGACCCCGGTGCGGCAGCCAGGCGCCTCGACGCTTCCGACGAGTGGTGGCGGCGGTGGTGTGAGGACATCCAGTTTCCCGGCCCTTTCCGGGAGGCGCTGTCGCGCAGCTTCGTGACGCTTCGCCTGCTGACCTATTCGCCATCCGGGGCCCCGGTGGCGGCGCCCACCACCTCCTTGCCGGAGACGCTGGGTGGCAGGCGGAACTGGGACTACCGCTTCTCCTGGCCCCGTGACGCCAGCATCGGGCTGGCCACCTTCCTGCAGGTGGGCAAGGACGAGGAGGCTCATTCCTTCATGCACTGGCTCCTCCATGCAAGCCGCCTGAGCCGCCCTCGCCTGGAGGTGCTCTACACCTTGGACGGGAAGCCTTCTCACGCCGAGCGGGAACTGCGAGACGTCTCCGGCTATCGCGGCAGCCTGCCGGTTCGAGTGGGAAACGCGGCCAGCGAACAGCACCAGCTGGACGTGTACGGCTGGGTGGTGGACACTGCGTATCTGCTGGACCAGGCGGGCAGGCGGCTGCACCGGGAGACCTGGCGGGTCGTCTCCGGGTTGGCCGACTTCGTCGCCGACCATTGGCGCCGGCCTGATGCCGGCATCTGGGAGGTGAGAGGCGAGACCGCCCACTACGTGCACTCCAAGATGATGGGGTGGGTGGCGCTGGACCGAGCCAGTCGCATGGCTCGCAGCTACCGCGTGCGGCCCTCGAGGCTGCGGCGCTGGGAGCGGGAACGAGAGGCACTGGGCCGGCAGGTGGGCCACCAGGGCTTCGACCCCCAGAGGAACAGCTACGTGCGCGCCTACGGCGGCGAGGACCTGGACGCGGCCTTGCTGCTCCTCCCGGTGCTCGAGTTCGAAGAGCCGGGATCGCCGCGTGTGAGCGGAACGGTGGAGGCCATCCGCAGGGAGCTGGACTTCGGAGATGGCCTCCTGTATCGCTACCCGCCACAGTCGGACGGGCTGGAGGGGAAGGAGGGCGCCTTCCTCGCCTGCTCGTTCTGGCTGGCCCAGGCGCTGGCCCGCCTGGGCCGCATAGCAGAGGCGATGGAGCTGTTCGAGAAGCTATGGGAGCTCTCCAATGATGTGGGCCTCTTCGCCGAGGAGATGGACTCCTCGGGCCGGCATCTGGGCAACTTCCCGCAAGCGCTCACCCACGCCGCCCTCATCCAGGCGGCCCTGGCCATCAGCCGGGCCCGCTCACGGCGGGCGTGAGGGGCCGTCAGCGGGGGTCGAGGAAGATCCCCAGCAGCACCCCGAAGATGACGTGGGCGACCAGGGCTACGGCGGGTGTCTCCCTGCCGTAATTGAGCCCGAGAAGGCCAGGGGGCTCCAGCACCTGGTCCAGTCCCGGTCCACCGCGCTCGGAAGACATCCTGGGATGGATCCCGGGGATCAGAGGGATGATGAGGACGAGGGCCGCAAGGCCGTGGAAGGCGCCGAAGAGCCCTCCCAGCCACCACGTGGCCCTTCCCAGCAGCGCGAACGCGGCCGCGTAGAGCAGGGCGAAGAGCTGCCCGTTGACCAGGTGGGCCAGGAAGCCCACCACCCGCGCCCGGTCGGGGTCCTCCTCGAACATCGTGCCCAGCAACATGGGGATGTCCATGCGAGACAGGCCCACGAGCTGAGCCGCCACCATGATGGCGGTGAGCGCCACGGTGGCGCCCAAGCCGAACGTCGCCCATCCTGCCCAGTCCATGCCGCCCTCTCCCTGCCGGAACCGATCGACGCCGCTACGCTGGCCCGCCGTGAACGAAACACCTAGACGAAAGGAAGCAGGATGCTCGGCTTCATCGTAGGGATCCCCTTCTGGACCGGCGTGGTGGTGGGTGTCCTGCTCACCCTGCTGGTGCAGGCCATCTTCTAGAGCCCCGAGTAACCGGCTCCGCGGAGAGGTGTGAGAGGCATGTCCAGGAAGGCGGTCCTGGCCCTCGTCATCCTGGCCGTGGTGGTTCTCTCGGTGGTCGTGCTCGTCCTTGTTCCAGTCACGGGAGAGGTGGGTGCAGGGACGGATGCAGTGGCGGTCGTGCGCCTGGCCGGTCCCATCCAGGACAGCGTCTCGCCGTCTCTTTTCGGCGGCGGCGCCATCACTCCCGACCTGCTACGCGATCGCCTGGAGTTGGCGGAGGAAAGCCCTCGCGTCAAGGCCGTGGTGGTGCGGCTGGATACCCCGGGCGGGGCGGTGGCGGCCTCACAGGAGATGGCCGGCATGGTGAGAGAGTTCCCCAAGCCGCTGGTGATCTCGATGGGAGACCTGGCGGCGTCGGGCGGCTACTACGTGTCCTCGCAGGCGGATCGCATCGTCGCCCAACCCGGAACCTTGACGGGCAGCATCGGGGTCATTTGGGCCACTTCCGACGTCGAGGGCCTGCTGGACAAGCTGGGCGTGGAGATCGAGGCGGTTACGGCGGGGGAGCACAAGGACATGTTCCTGCCCGGCCGCCTGACCCCTGAGCGGCGCCGCATCCTGCAGCAGATGGTCGACACCATGTACGACCAGTTCGTGTCGACGGTGGCAGAGGGACGGGAGCTGGAGGAAGATCGGGTGCGGGAGCTGGCCACCGGCCAGCTCTACACGGGCGAGCGGGCGCTGGACCTCGAGCTGGTGGACGTGCTGGGCGGCCTGGACGAGGCGGTCGACGAGGCGGAGAGCCTGGCGGGGATCGAGGACGCCGAGGTGGTCGAGCTGACCCCCACTTTCTTCGAGCAACTGTTCTCGGGGCCCGGCCTCGGGGAACTGCGCCTCCTGCTCGGCAACGCTGTGCTGCCCGAGGAGGTGATCCTCCTGCGTGAGTTCCTCAACGGCTACTTGATACCGCGCTACTGATGGAAGCAACGGAACCGGAAGGTGCGGAGGGCCGGGGGCTCTCGCAGAGAACCGGGCCCGACGAGGGTGTGTTGGAGTCGGCTCTCGGCGTCATCACCCGGCCGGTTGTCACCCTGCATCGACTGAGCCAGGAGCGGCGCCTGGCCTGGGCGGTGGGGCTCACCGTCATCCTTTCGCTGCTCTCGGCCCTGGCCATCACAGCCCAGTTCGGATCGGCTCCCATGGGATTCCGACCGGGTCCCCCGCCCATGCCCCTGGCCCAGTTGCGGCCGGTGCTGCTGGTGGCCGCCGCCATCCTGGGGCCGGTGTTCGGGCTGCTCCTGCTGGCGATCAACGCCGCCCTCGTACACGGCACCAGCCTGCTTCTGCGGGGGAGGGGTTCCTATGCGGGCCTGTTCGTCGGCCTGGCCTTCGCCGGCGTGCCGTCCTTCTTCAACATCCCCTTCCAGCTGCTGCCCCTGGCCTTCGAGAGGGCGGGCGGTGCCATCTCGTTGCTGGTCAGCCTGGCGGTAGGCATCTGGGTGCTGGTGCTGGACGTCATCGCCATTCGCCAGAACTACGGGTTCTCCACCGGCAGGGCGGTGGCCGCCCTGCTCATCCCGGTATTGGTCGTGATCGGCCTGTTGGTGGCCCTCATCGTGCTGGTGTTCGTCTTGGTGGTGGCCAGCTTGGGCTGATCAGTGAGGCCAGTGATCAGGGGAGGATGGCGAAGGCCCGCACCGGGAAGCTTCCCAGCCCGGCCACTCGAGGGGGCACCGCGAAGAAGCGGAAGCCCCGGTCGGGCAGACGGTGGAGCCCGGTCAGGTGCTCGACGATGGGAATGCCGGCCGCCAATAGGGATGAATGGGCTGGTCGCTCCGGGTCCTTCCTGGAATCGATGTTGAGGGAGTCGATCCCCACCAGCGCCGGGGCCGCCTCGACGAGAGACCGGACCCCCTCTGCCGTCAGGAACGGAGCGCCCTCGCCGGAATACGCCTCGGTGCCCCAATGGCGAGACCAGCCCGTCTCCACCAACAGCGCCACGCCCTGCAGGTCCATGCCCTCCCAGAGGCTTGGACGGACGCCGGGACTGTCGGCGACGTCCGGGCGGACCACCACACCGGGGAGGTCGGCCACCGCCTGCAGGCCCAGGTGTGACAGGTCGCTTCCGTCCACATAGCGGTGGAACGGTGTGTCCAGGTAGGTCCCGGTGTTGGCCACCATCTCGATGCGACCGATGTCGAACTCGACGCCCTCGCCGTAGTGAGGGCGGGAGGCCTCCCGGCTCATGTAGGTGGAGATGACCGGCGGGGGAAGCCCCGGGTAGGTGGTCAAGCCGTGCTCGATGGTGTGGCTGAGCTCCACGAAGCGGGTCACGATGCTCCAGCCTTTGCGGGTGGGCTCACTGCAGGCAGAACTCGTTGCCTTCCGGGTCTTGCATCACCACCCAGTACTCGTCGTGCTCCTCGAACGAGCGCAGCCTGCTGGCTCCGGCGACGAGCAGCCGCTCGGCCTCGGCGTCCACCTGCCGGATCCGCTCCTGCAGGGGAGCGCTTCTGCCTGCGCTGACGTTGAGGTCCAGGTGCACGCGGTTCTTGACGCTCTTTCGCTCCGGTACCTGTTGGAAGTAGATGCGGGCACCCTTGCCATCGGGGTCGACGATGGCGCTCGCCGAGTTCCACTGCTCCTCGGGCACTCCCTGGTCGGCCAGGAAGTCCTGCCATCTGCCGTAGCCTTCGGGGGGATCCTGCTTCTTGTAGCGCAGGGCCGTGGCCCAGAAGGTGGCCAGGCGATCGGGGTCTGCGCAATCGATGGTCACTTGGATCGACGTCGCCACTCGAGCTCCTTCCTGCCCGGCGGGGGGTCTGCTGATGATCGCCGGCCGCTTGCTGATGATCAACGAAGCACGTCACGCAGTCAGATGGCGAGTCGGGCCGGCCCCGCCCCTCGCACAAGCCTAGGGGTCGGTGCCCTCTGGCGCTCGTGATGCATTGCGGCGCGGCACCCGTCGAGCCTCTGGGTACCTGGTGGAGAGTCGTACCTCACCGGTCGAGAGCTGGCGCCCGTAGACGGCCACCAGCACCACCGCCGCCACCCAGACGACGACGGCACGGAACCCGACGTAGCGAGCGAGGCTCAGGTTCGACTCCAGGACGTACGCCCCGATCACATTGCCGGTGACGTGGAAGAGGGTCACGAACAGCAGACTGTGGTTGGTGCTGTTGTACAGCCAGGTGTAGAGGACCGACACCCCGACGATCTCCGCTAGGAACAGCAGGAAGGGCAATTCCGCCAAGGGGTTGCCTGCGGTGAACGCCAGGGGCAGATGCCACAGTCCCCACAGCACGCCCACGATGAGCGCCGCGTTGAGCGCTGACCGGCGGCGTTCCAGCTCGCGGAGAGCGAAGCCGCGGAAGCCGATCTCCTCCCACACGTTCAAGAGGAGCAGCCCGGCAAACAGGACGGGCACCGCCTGCCATTCGAAGCTGCTCGACAGCCGACTGGGACCGCCGAACAGCAGGGCGAAGACGATCGCGGTGGCGGCGATGGCCAGCTGGCCGCCGACCGCGATCGCATACCACCGAGCGGCCCTTCTCTCGTGAAAGAGAGCGACGAACAGCTGGGCGGGTCCGGTGGGCCCGCTCGCGATCCGCGCGGCGACGACCGCCGCCAGCAGGGGCCCGACCGCTGCGATGACCGCCAACACTCCCAGGTAGGGCTTGAACGCCGCCATCAGCCCGCGAGAGGCCAGGCCGGCAGGGACCGTGCCGATCAAGCCCAACAGGAAGGCGAGGACGAAGAAGGCAACCACCGCCCGCCCCGCGCGCCCCGTCTCGCTGCGCCGCCACG
>JALYHC010000184.1 GCA_030776765.1 Actinomycetota bacterium
ATCACCCCCTGGCCGGCGAAGGCCGCCACCAGGCGCTCGTCGGCGAAGAAGCGCTGCAGGTGCTCGGCCATCGACTCCTCGAAGAGGGCGGCGATGGCCTGGCGGTCGTGTCCGAGCCGCTCCTCGATGACCGCCCGCTCCGGTGGGGCTCCCAGCCACAGGTCCTCGTCGGTGGGTGGACGAAGCGCCCGCCGGATCCTGCCCCAAAAGGCCTGGAAGCGCCGGAACCCCTCGACCTCCCCCGGCGCCAGGCGGGCCACTTCGCCCATGGTGCGAGGCTCGTCGTCCCAAGAGGTGAAGGAAGAGCCGTCCTCAAAGGGCACGAAGAGGTGAGGGTCGCAGGGGGTGACCCGGTAGCCGTGGCGGGCCAAGTCCAGCTCGTCCACCACCCGCTGATGGAGCAGTCCGACCACGTAGGCGCACGGTGAGACGCGAAAGCCCGGCCAGGGCTCTTCCAGTGTGCAGGCGCCGCCCACCCGATCACGCCGCTCCAGGACCAGCACCTTCCTTCCCGCCTGGGCAAGGTAGGAGGCGGCGGTGAGTCCGTTGTGTCCCCCTCCCACCACCACCACGTCCCACGAGCGCTTGGCCATCTCTGCGACCGGCATGGGCAGGCCGAGCCGGCCGAGCCTCTCCACCGCGGTCATCTCGCCCAGGGGGAGCTCAATCGAGCTCGGAGGGACCGGGCTGGTCGGCCATGCTGATGGTGAGCTGCGGGAAGGGGATCTGCAGGCCGGCCTGGTCCAGGGCAGTCTTCAACTCGACGGCGACCGCGTCGCGCACCCTCCACAGGTCGGCGATCCTGGGGGCGTGCCAGAAGCGCACCACCAGCTTGACGCTGGAGTCGCCGAACTCCTCCACCAGGACCTCCGGTGCAGGCCGTGGCAGGACCCCTTCGGTGGTCTGCACGGCCGACAGGAGCACCTCCTTGGCCTTGGTGAGATCGGCGGAGTAGGAAATGCCCACGGTGAGGTTGGTGCGCCGCAACCTCCGTGCGGTGAAGTTGACGATGGGCTCGGTGAGCACCTGGCTGTTGGGGATCAGGACGCGCTCACCGTCGTAGGTGCGCAGGATGACGGTGCGCAGGTTGATGTCCTCCACGGTCCCCTCGTAATCGTTGGTCATGATCTGGTCACCCCTGCGGAAGGGCCGCCGCACCTGCAGCATGATGCCGGCCAGCAGGTTCTCCAGGATGTCCCTGAGGGCGAAGGCGAGGGCCAGGCCGGCCAATCCCAACAGGCCCAGCAGGGGAGCCAGCCGCACCCCCAGGGTGGACAGCGCGTAGACCAGGCCGCCGATCACCACCAGGTAGCCGGTGAAGCGCCCCACCGCCACTGCCGCCATGCGCTCGCTGTCTCCCCGCCCCAGGCCTCGCTGGATCAGACGCCGGATGACCTGGGCGCCGACGATGGCCACCGCAAGGATGGTGGCGGCCCACACCCAGTCGAGGGGGGTGAGGCCGGGTGGCACCAGGTCCTCGGGCACGGTGACGTCGGTCTGGGCGATCAGCCGGGAGAGGGCCATGGCGAGGAAAATGCTACCCCTGGGGTCAGGAGCCGTGGCCCTGAGTGTCCGGGGTGGAGGCCAGCGCTTGGTCGACGAAGTCGGGAAAACCTCGACCCACCATCGCCTCCAGTAGCTTGAGCTGTCGCTCGAGGGCCGGCAAGCGGGTGGAGGGAGCCACCGTCTGGAGGTCCTCCACCATGGCTCGCAAGCGCCGGGCCACCTGCACCGATCCCTCACCGTAGTGGCGGATCTCGTCCGCCGCCAGGCTCACGTAGCCCTCCCAGGTCATGGCAGGGACGACCAGGCGCACCCCCCCCTCCTCGTCCAGCACCTCTTCGGGGGGAAAGCTGCGCTGGGCCAGGCGCCGCAGCAGATCGTGGAGCTGGTCGATGACCTGGACGGCCGTGGTGGGGTCGTTGATGCTGGGAGACAGTGCCCGCTCGGCGATGTCTACCAGTTGCCGAAAGCCGAAGGCGACGTCCTGGCGCATGCTGCGCTCCAGGCCCAACTCCACAAAGCGGGTCACCTCTCCCAGGCGGGAGCCGTCACCGAAGACCTCGAAGAGCGGCCCCCCCTCGGGGACGAAGTCCCCCACCGCCGGGACCATCCGCAAGAAGCAGTCCGCCCGGTGAGCCGCCCTCATCAGCGGATCCTGGCTGTAGCCGATCACGACTCCCTGACGGGGGGAGACGATGACCGAATCGGGTCGGCCTGTCGGCGTCTTGGCGAGCACCAGCGGCTGGGCCTCACCGGTGCCAACGGGGTAGAGGCGCTCGATGAGCTGGCGGGTCTCGTCGCCTACAGAGTCGATGATCGAGACGGCGCGGATCGACTGAGCGATGCTGTGGATGTAGCGCACGAAGACTCCCAGGCTGACGAAGACCAAGACCAAGGCCAGGGTGACCGACAGCCGGGGGACGAACCCCGGGTCGTCCTCCAGGTCTGACCGCACCGCCCGCAGCTCGAGGAGGGCGTAGGCGAAGGTGGACACGAAGATGGCGCTCGCCACCTGGCTGTCTCGGTCGCGCAGGAAGGTGCGCAGCACTCGGGGCGAGAACTGGCTGCTGGCCAGCTGCAGGACCACGATGGTGATGGTGAAGACCACTGCGGTGAAGGTGAGGATGGAGGTGGCGATCACCTGGAGGATGGTGCGAGCCGCTTCGGGGTTTCCCGTGAAGCCGAGGGGGCCGGCGTCGTAGCGCCGGTCGAAGGCCGTCGAGAGCACCGAGAGGACCAGCGCCCCCGCCATGGCCAGAGCGGGGATGAACCAGAGACTCGACCGCAGGTACTCGCGTAACTGCTGCAGCCTCATGCCTCAGGAGGACGGGGTTGGGTGTGCTCGGGGCCCTCGGTGAGGGGCTGCTGGGAGTCACGGGCGCCGGACTGCGAGCGGAGTTGCCTCAGCTCCGCCCGCTCGCCGAGAATCCGGCGACGGCGGCGTCGCCACGCCAGGCCGGTCAGCTCGGCCAGCACGATCGCCACCAGCGCGGTGGCCAGGATGATCACCACCAGGGGTGTGCGGATCTCCCACCGGAGCCATTGGAACTCCACCGGCTGCGGGTTCTGGGCGGCCAGGACGACGACGGCCACCGCGAACAGCAGCAGGCCGATGAATCCCCAGAAGAGTCCGGTCCCCACAAAGACCCGCTCTCGCTCGGCGGTATCAGATGTCTGCGGCTCGGCCATTGGGACCTCCGGTGTGACAGAAGACGGAGAGGGGCTTTACCCTACCAAGCACGGCGAAAGCGACCACGTTCGGCGACAGGGGCGTACCATAGGAGATGAAGACTGCCATGAAGGAGGCCCACGTGGCCCATCATGATCACGACGATCACGACCACGACACCGCAGAGCTTCCACCGGTCGGCTACCAGGAGCGCCGCCGTACCGCATATGGACCGGAGGCCACCACCCGTCGCGAGGAACGGGAGGTGGTCTACCGCTCGTCGTGGAGCCCTTCTCAGATCGTGGCGCTGGTGGGAGGCGTGTTGTTCGCCGTCCTGGGTGGTATCGCCCTGGCCCGGGGGGGCTTCGGGGACGTGACGGCCCACATCGAGGTGGGCGGCTTTCACCACACCTCCCTGCTGGGCCTGATCGAGATCGGGCTCGGCCTGCTGCTTTTGGCTATGGCCGCCATCCCCGGCGTGGAGCGCAGTGGCCTGGTCTTCGTGGGCGCCCTGGCACTTGCCTTCGGCATCGTGGTGGTGGTGCAGGGGGAAGCCTTCCACGGGGTGTTGGGGACCCACGCCAACAACGGGTGGCTGTACGTGCTGTTCGGCGGGATCCTGCTGATCGCCGCCCTGCTGGCGCCGATGATCTTCCAGGACCGAACGGTGTACGGTCGCAGCTCCCGCTAGGTAATTCGCTTGACGCAAACGGGAGCAGGGGATACCGTGACCGGTCCAGTGAGTCACATAGAGGTTTCGATGCTGCGGAGCATGTTCATTCCCATCGGGACTGCCGGGCCCAACGGGGCCCCGGCACCCCAGCGTGCGCCGCAGCGCTTCGCCACCTGATCTTCTCTCAGCAAGAGCCATCTCGAAGCCGCCGGCGCACCGCCCGGCGGCTTTTTGGTTCTGGAGGTTCAGGTGTACGAAGAGGTCTATCGAAGAGGCAGATGCGTGGGGTCGGGGAAGGACGACTTGTTCTTCTCCGACCTTCCAGAAGAGCTGGCTGCTGCTCAGCGCTTGTGCGGGCAGTGCTCGGTGCGGTTGCTGTGCCTGGAGCTGGCCCTGCACCGCCAGGAGGAATGGGGCGTGTGGGGCGGGGTGATCTTTTGGGACGGGCGCCCGTACCACCGAAAGAGGGGACGAGGCCGGCCTGGCCGGGGCGACCAGAGCCTTCCCCTGGAGGCCGACCCCGAGCAGCTGTGGGCGACGGTCCGCTCGGCGTAGCTCCTCTCCCTTCCCCGCTTGCGGGGCAGGCTGGGGTGGGGGCCTCTTCTCCCTCCCCCGCCTGCGGGGGAGGGTTGGGGTGGGGGTCCTACATGGCCGCCAGGTCGCGGAGGCTGCCGGGGCTGGAGGGATGCCGCAGCTTGGCCAGTGCCTTGGCCTCGATCTGGCGGATCCGCTCGCGGGTCAAGCCGAAGTGGCGGCCTACCTCGTCCAGCGTGCGCGGCACCCCGGTGTCCAGCCCATAGCGCATCACCAGCACTTGCCGCTCCCGCTCGGTCAGCTTGGCGAGGATGCGGCCCAGGTCGGCGCTGCGCAGGCTGGAGGCCACCGCCTCGAAGGGGGCGATCGCTTCCTCGTCCTCGATGAAGTCACCCAGCACCGCCTCCTCTTCGCCGATGGGCTCGAAGATGGAGACCGGTTCGGGGGCCACCCTGAGGGCCTCCACCACCCTCTCCGATGTCAGTCCAGACTCCTCGGCCAGCTCCTCCACATTGGGGGGCCGGCCTAGCTGCTTGAAGAGCCGGTTCTCGGCCTGCTGCACCTGTACCAGGGTGTCCATCATGTGGACTGGTACCCGAATGGTGCGTCCCTTGTCGGCGATGGCCCGCGTGATGGCCTGGCGGATCCACCAGGTTGCATAGGTCGAAAACTTGAAGCCCTTGCGGTACTCGAACTTCTCGACGGCACGGATCAGCCCGAGGTTGCCTTCCTGGATCAGGTCGAGCAGCGGCAGGCCCGGGGTGATGTAGCGCTTGGCGATGGAAACGACCAGCCGCAGGTTGGATTGTATGAAGCGCTGGCGGGCCGCCTCGCCCCGGGTAGCCAGGTCCTCGAGCCGGGCCCGTTCGGATGGGGCGTGGTCGCCGCCCAGGGCGGAACGAGCCTTCTCCCCCTGCTCTATGGCCTTGGCGAGCTCGACCTCGTCCTGCTGGGTGAGGAGCGGGTAGGCGCCGATCTCCTCCAGGTACTGGCGCACCATGTCCTCGCGGGGGTCGGCATCGGGCTGCCTCCTGCGCTTCGCCAAGGGTGACTCCTGGGCTCGGGTCGGCGGATGGTACACCCCCTCCATCGGATGCGAAGGTATTCCACTTCAGTCGGAAGAGATCGATGATGAGTCAGGCGCGGTCATGCCGTCGCACCAGCTGACGCAGCTCTCGAACCGCCCGCAAGAGTCGCACCCTCTACAGCGATGACCTGGTGCTGTTGCCAGTGAGACGCCATGAGAGCTCTCTCTCTCTCGTCCGGGGAGCACCCCTGACAGGTGTCGAACGATGCTGCTTGGTTACTGAGCGACGGCGGCGAGAGTCGGCCGGCTGGTAGCCTCGCCAGTACGGGCGTTTAGCTCAGCCCGGGAGAGCGCTTCCCTTACAAGTCCTCGGGGCTATGCGGTGTGCTGAGCAGGGGAAACGCTGCTAAACGGGCACCGAAAGCGCCATAGGTAAGCGCTGTATGCGCAGTAACACGGTGTTACCGCGTTGGGCGGCACCACGCGGTCCAGCTTCATCTCCGCCAGTAGCTCCCCGGCCCACCGGGGTGTGGTCACTCGGGCTCACCCTATGGCTTCACCGGCCGGTGGGGGTCGTTGCTGATCCGGGCGTAGATGGCGAATGGCGGCTCTCATCGGTCCTCCGCCCGCATCACTCCGTCCAATAGCTCCATCTGCTCCCGGTCCAAACGCTCCCGATAGGCGGACTGTTTGCAGGCGGCCCCGCAATAGAGCGCATCCCAGCGCCGAGTCGGTTCG
>JALYHC010000185.1 GCA_030776765.1 Actinomycetota bacterium
ACGTCGCCCTGGAGGGTCACCTCGAGGACCAAGCCGGGAGGGAAGGGGGGAAAGGCTGGGCCTACCCGGGCGGGGAGGCGGTCGAGGGCCAGCCCGTCTCGGTCGGGCCCGCGCCCGGCCAGGGGCCGTCCATAGGGGAGGCCGCCGGTCATCCCCTTCCCTCCCTGGCCGTAGGGGCCCACTCCCCGCCAGGGAGCCGGCTCGACGTCCAGTAACGCCGGCGGGCTGGAAGGCTTCCGGCCCGAGAGCAGGTCGGGGTGGGCCTGCGCCACTGTCCGGGCGAGGTCCTCTTCCGACCGGATGACCACCAGTCCGGGTATGGCCGCCCCCAGGCCCTCGTCCGGAGCCCCGAGGGGCCACCAGGCGGCGAGGCGGGGCCGGGGGGCCTGGTCGTGGAGGAGGAGGGCGGCCGGGAAGAGCTCGGCGGTCAGGTGGCCGGTGAAGAGCACCACCTCCGCCCAGCGGGGCGAGTCGACCAGCTCGAGCTCCGGGCGGATGCGGAGGGCCTCCACGGACCGGCGGGCGCCGGCCCCGATCACGGGGAAGAGGGGGACCGGGGCCCCAGCGGCGAGCCGGGCCAGCGGCGACCTCAGGCCCACCGCAGCGCTCCCTCCCGCCAGGCATAGAGGATCCCGAGGAGGAGGATCCCGATAAAGATCCCCATCTCCACCAGGGCGATCAGGCCCTCCTCGACGAACACCACCGCCCACGGATACATGTAGACCATCTCCATGTCGAAGGCGAGGAAGAGGAGCGCCATCGCGTACCACCGAACGTGGTAGCGGTTCCAGGCGTGGGTGTCGGGGGCCAGGCCTCCTGCGTAGGGGACCCGACCGGGTGCGGTGCCCCGAGGGGGTTGGAGGAGGTCTCCGGCGTGCCGGAGCGCCAGCATGGCGACGAACCCGGCCACGAACACCGCCAAGACCGCCCAGTAGGGGGCCATCTACCCGGTGTACAGGTCCGGGTTGGCCTCGAACTCCTCCCTGCAGTCCTCGCTGCAGAAGTAATAGGTCCGGCCTTCGTGCTCAACGGTGGCCACCGCCTCGGACTCCTCGACGGTCATCCCGCAGACCGGATCTGTCGCAGCCATGGTCCATCTCCTCTCTCTGTTTGTCGGCGTCTTACCCGCGTCCAGGCTGGCACACACTCAGCGGCCCATCATCCGGTCCATCATTCCCCGCCCCATCATGCCGGGGTCCATCATCTCCATCATGGCCGCACAGGCCTCCATCATCTCCTCGGCGCCGGCCACTTGGTGCATGCGCTCGCCTGTACCCGGCCCATGCATGGCATCCATCATCTCGTGCATCCGCTCGTGAGTTTCTCCCCCGGTCCCCTGGGCGGCGGCCGGCGTCACCACGCCGAGGAACCCGAATCCCATCAGGCCCAGGGCGATGAGGCCGGTGCCCACCAGGGCCGAGACGCGACGTGACATCGTTCCTCCTCTTCCAATCAGTTACTACGCTAGATCGTAAGTGCGGACGCTAGCAGCACGGGTGAGGAAGGGTTGAGCGGGAACCAGGCGCTGCTAGGAGCAGCCGCAGCAGAGGACCGGCCCGCTTCGCCCGGAGGGCGGCCTCGCGGTGATCCCGCGGCCGTCGTCGCCGGTCCGCTTCGGCACCGAACCCTCGGTCGTGGCCTCGCCGCTGGCCGTCGACATGCCCTTCCTCGCCTGGCCGGGGGGGCAGCGCTGATTTGACCTTGACGCATGCGTCAGGGTTTATGGTCTGAGCATGGCCGAGTTGAGGACCATCGGACGGTTGGCCGAGGAGGCCGGGGTGACGCGTAGGGCCATCCGGCACTACGAACAGGTGGGCCTGCTGTCCCCGGCAGCACGCAGCGATGCCGGATATCGGCTCTACGGCCTCGAGGCAGTCAGGCGCCTGGCTTTCATCAGGCGGGCGCAGCTCCTTGGGCTGACCCTGGCTGAGATCGAGGAGCTGCTCGACGCCGAGGACGATCCTTGCTGCGGTCACATCCATCCCCAGCTCGACCGGGCGGTGGATGACAAGCTGGCTGAGGTGAGGAGCCGCATCGCCGAGCTGTCCGGCCTGGCCCGCCAGCTCGAGTCGGTCCGGGAGCGAGGCCACCACGTGGAGGGAGACCATTGCCATGGCGGCTTCTGCGTCTGCGGTGGTTCAGCCCCGAGAGGAGGTGAACGAGATGAGACTCATTGAGGAGCACCAGAGCGGGTGCATGTGCGGTTGTGGTTGCACTTGCTGCACCGCGACCGTGGAAGAGAAGTCCGAACAAGCCCAGATCGAGGAGCTCGAAGAGGCCAAGGAGCACATCGAGCGCCGCCTGGCCGAGATTCGGTCCGACTGAGGAGAGGGACGGTCCACGGCTCGTCTCGCGGCGGCCGGACTTCCTACTGCCTTCCGTACGGCCCCTATCTTGGCCGCCCTGGCGGGGGCGCGCCTGGTGCCGTGAGGTCCGGAGGACCCGGTTGCAAGGCTGCTTCGGCGACTTCATCCGCCTGCTGGGCCGTCAGGGCGGCCACGTAAGGGTAGTTGGGGCCCTCGATCAGCTCTGCTGGAGGGGATCGGCGATGGAGCGAACTCCCCTGGTGAGGGTTCCGCCGAGGGGCCCGCGCGGACGATCGCCTGGCCAAGCCCAAAGGAGGCCTAGGGGCCGGCGCCGTCTATCGCCGACGTCCCGCCGCCGACCTCGGTCTGTCTCAGTCGCCCATCATCTTCGTCATTCCCCACCCATCATGCCGCCCATCATGCCGCTGTTCATCATGGCCATCACGGCGGCGCACTGATCCATCATCTCCTCGGCCCCCGGAACCTGGTCCATCTGCTCGGTGGCCTCCGGCCCGTGCATGGCGTCCATCATCTCGTGCATGAGGTCATGGCCGTCGCGCTGGGAGACCTGTGCCCCGGCGGGTGTCGCCAGCGACACCGTGCTCAGCCCGGCAATCCCCGCGGCGAGGACGATGGCCCCCAGCAAAGCCGACATGCCACGTGACATCGAGTCCTCCTTGGAGAAAGATACTACGGTGTGTCGTAACGCTACCCTAGCGGGGAGCTGATCAAACCATGCTGCCGGTCGTCCCAGATCCTGACAGGGAAGCCGATAGGACTCCGGCAGCGCCGGCCGGGCCGAGGCCGGCTGGCTTGGCTCGCTGGGCGGCGGTGGGAGTCATCTTGGTGACCATCGTGCTCACGGTGGCCTTCGCCGGACGTTTCGGCATCGACCCGTCCCTGGTCGCCTCCCCACTCATCGGCAGGCCGGCCCCGGCCGTGTCGCTTCCCTACCTGGAGA
>JALYHC010000186.1 GCA_030776765.1 Actinomycetota bacterium
GGGCTGGCGAGCAGCTCGCCGTGCGCCAGCTCCTCCTCGAGCTTCTCCCCGGGCCGCATCCCCGCCACCCTCACCTCGATGTCCCGGCCCGGCACCAGGCCGGCCAGCCGGATGAGGCGGTGGGCGAGGTCGACGATACGCACCGGCTCTCCCATGTCGAGCACGAACACCTCGCCACCCTCGGAGAGGGCACCCGCCTGCAGCACCAGCTCGACCGCCTCGTCGACCGTCATGAAGTAGCGCGTCATCCGGTCGTCGGTGACCGTCACCGGGCCTCCCCGGCGGATCTGCTGGGTGAAGGTGGGCACCACGCTGCCCCGGCTGCCCAGCACGTTGCCGAAGCGCACCGCCGAGTAGATGCAGTGCGCGTCGTGAGCATTGGCCGACTGGATCATCATCTCGGCCACCCGCTTGGTGGCCCCCATGACGCCCTTGGGGTTCACCGCCTTGTCGGTGGAGATGAGCACGAACCGCTCGGCCCCCTGCAGTCGCACCGCCTCGAGCAGGTTGGCGGTGCCCAGCACGTTGGTCTTGACCGCCTCGCCCGGGCACGCCTCCAGGATGGGCACGTGCTTGTGGGCGGCAGCGTGGAAGACCACCTCCGGCTTGGCCCGGGCGAACACCCGCAGGAGCTGCCCCTTGTCGCGGATGTCGCACAGCGCCGGCACGATCTGAGTGTGGGGGGCCACTTGCCACCCCAGCATCGCCTCGTGGAGGTGCGTCTCGTCGTTGTCCAGGGCGATCACCATCGACGGCCCGAAGCGCAACACCTGGGCGGTGATCTCCGAGCCGATCGATCCCCCGGCCCCGGTGATGAGGACCCGCTTGCCCTGCAAGGTGGCGGACACCGACGCCAGATCTGTCGACACGGTGGGACGGGGCAGCAGGTCGTCGAGCTTCAGGTCCCGTACGTCGCGCAGCGCCGCTCCCGGGGAGAGCACCGAGTTGAGGTCGGGCAGGATCCTCAAGCGCACGTCCACCGACACGCAGAGGTCCACCAGGTCTCGGGCCAAATCGCTTCCATGCGGGGAGGCGACGATCACCTCGTCGATCCCCATGCTCTGCACCAAGAGGGGCACGTCGTCCACCTCGCCAAGCACCGGCAACCCCGCCAGCCGCCGGACCCGAATGAGCGGCGAGGGGCTGACGAAGCCCACCACCTCCATGGGATGGGAGCCGCTCGCCACGCTCCTGGCCAGGTCGGCGGCCGGCCTGCCGGTGCCGACGATGAGGGTGCGCTCGCGATCGGGGAGCAGCAGCCCCCGCCGGAAGGAGAACAGTCGGGACCGGAACCGCACCGCACCCATCCCCAGCAGGGCGAACATGGATCCGAGGATCAGGACGGAGAGCGGCACCGGGCGAACGTCCAGGGTCAGCGACCCGACGATCAGGATCGCCAGAGCGCTCAGCGCCGCCCAGATCACCCGCTTGGCCTCGGCGATGCTTGCGTACTCCCAGACGTGCCCGTAGGTCCCCATCACCACGTTTGTCACCAGGTGGACCACCAAGATCACCGGCAGTGCCAGGCGGAAGCTCTCCCACCACTCGGGCGAGACGCCGCCCTCCAGGAAGCGCAGCAGCAGCGCCGTCATGTACGACGTCATCACCAGGAAGGCGTCGATCAGCGCGAACGAGAAGTCGGCCCGCAAGTGGGAAGCCGAGATGGCGAGCTGCTCCCGCCACGTGGCAGGCTGCCCGCCTCTATTGCCCTTCCTGTCGCCCCACACCATGATCCTCGCCCCCCGGCGCCCCGGTTCCAATACTTCCCTTGCCCTCGCCCTTTTCTGCCGGCGCGCTTCCGCCGCCGACATCCTATGCTCCCAAGTAGGGCGGAACCGGCCAATCGAGGCTCACGGTCCAGCCCGACCCCTAGCCGCCTAGTGTAGGCGACATCGTCGCAGTTTAGCCACTCTCCGTGCTCGAATACCAGAGGAATGTTTTCGCGGTGTGCCAGCACCTCCACGTCGTCGTCACGGTGGGTGGTAATCTCGGGCAGGATAAGTGGGGCTGCAATCCAGGCACCCAAAGCTCACACCTAGGGAGGATCACGTGAAGATTCTCGTTACCGGGGCGGCCGGCTTTCTTGGTCGCCACATCACCAGCCGGCTGCTGGCGGAGGGCTTCGACGTCACCGCCTTCGACCAGCAGCCCATCGCGGAGGACCCGTACGCGGTGGTGGGTGACCTGCTGGACGGCCACGCACTGCTGAGCGCCAGTCGCGGCCACGAGGTGATTTGTCACGTGGGGGCCATCGGCGACGTCTATCTGGCCCGCGAGCGTCCCGCCCTGGCCGCCTCGGTGAATGTCACGGGGAGCGCGAATGTGGCCGCCGTCGCCCGGGAGGTTGGCGCGGGGGTGGTCTATGCCTCCACTTGGGAGGTCTACGGTCCCCCGGTCTACCAGCCCATCGACGAGGACCACCCCTGCGCCCCCGACCATCCCTACAACATCACCAAGCTGGCCGGGGAGCGCATGCTGCTGGCCGCCCACCACCTGGACGGGGTGCCGGTGATCGCCCTCCGCCTGGGGACCGCCTACGGGGCGGGCCTGCGGCCCAACTCGGTGTTCCGCATCTTCATCGACAAGGCCCGCCGGCAAGAGCCCATCACCATCCAGGGTGACGGCTCGCAAGGCCGCCAGTTCACCCATGCGAGCGACATAGCCAATGCCTTCGCCATGGCTTGTCGCAGTGAGCTGGAGGGGCTGGCGCTCAACATCGTGGGCTCCGAGATGGTCTCCATTCGCCGGCTGGCGGAGCTGGTGGCGAACCGGTACCCGACCAAGCTCACCTTCGGCCAGCCCCGCCCGGGAGACATCGCCCCTGCCCGGGTGAGCGCCCGGCGGGCGAAGGAGGCCCTCGGCTGGGAGGAGCAGGTCTCCTTCGAGGCCGGGCTGGCGGACCTCATGGACCGCCTGGAATCCACCTCCTGACGTGGGCGCCTGAGGTGAGCCGCCGCCTGGTCGTGCTGGTGCTGATCAAGGGGCTGGGGATCGGAGGCGCCGAGAAGCTCATCGCCTCCTCCGCCCCGCTCTGGGACCGCCGCGCCTACGACTACCACGTCGCCTATGTGCTGCCGTGGAAGGACCAACTGGTCCCTGAGCTGGAAGAGGCGGGGGTCCCGGTCCACCTTCTCGGCCAGAACATGGGCCAACGGCGAATGGGGGTGAGCCCGTCGGTGGTCCGGCGCCTTCGCCAGCTGGTCCGCCACCTGGGCGCCGACCTGGTGCACGCCCACCTGCCATCCATGGGGGTGCTGGCCCGGCTGGTCTCCCCGGTCCCGGTGGTCTACACCGAGCACAACCTGGCCGACTCGTACCGCTGGCCCACCAGGCTGCTCAACTTCCTCACCTACCGACGCAACACCGTGGCGCTGGCGGTGAGCGAGGCGGTGGCGGAGTCGGTGCGGCGCTACCCGGGACCCTCCCCGATGGTCATACCCAACGGCGTGGCGGTCTCGGTGCCACCAGAGGGGGCCGGGGCGGCGCGAGCCGAGCTGGGCCTGGGGCCCGAGGAACCTCTCGTCGTCCACGTGGGCAACATCCGCCCCCTCAAGGGCCACCAGACGCTCGTCGCCGCAGCCGGCCTGCTTGCCGAGCTGTACCCGCAGGCCACCATCGTCTCGATAGGAGGGGAGAAGCACCCCGGGGACCTGGCCGCCCTCCACCAGGAGGTGGCGCGGGCCGGCCTGGGCGGCCGACTGCGGTTCCTCGGCCGGCGCTACGACGCTCTCTCCTTCGTGGCGGCCGCCGACGTGTTCGTTAACCCTGCCCAGGTGGAGGGCCTCCCGGTGGCGGTCCTGGAGGCGATGGCGCTCGAGCGGCCGGTGGTGGCCACGCGGGTGGGAGGAGTGCCTTCGGTGGTGCGGGACGGTGAGACCGGGCTTCTCTGCGACCCCGACGACCCGGCCGCCCTCGCCGTCGGCATGGCGCGGCTGCTGGAGGACGGGGAGCTGGCCAAGCGGCTGGGGGCCGCCGGGCGAGCCCTGGTGGAGGGGCGGCACGGCCTGGAGGCCATGGTCAGGACCGTGGAGGGCCACTACCACCGGGTGCTGGCCGCACGATGAGCTCCGGTGCCGTCACCGTCCGCCCCATGGAGCGGCAGGATCTTGCGAGGTGCTCGACCCGGTGCCTTCCTGTCCTGAAAGTTCTCCCAACATCCGACTGCCCAGTATCTTCGGCTGCACAGCAAGGGAGGTCGTCCCTGAGCGATCTGGAGCTTCTATGAGGCAGGAGCTGTTCTGGTGGCTGGCCGCCCTGGTGATGGCCGTGGTCCTCAGTGCGGGAGGTGCTCTCGGCTACGTCGGCTGGTCGCCGCTTCTCTTCGTGCTGGTGGCCCTGCTGGTGGTGGCCCGTCTCGGAGCGGCGCTGACCGACGACCGCGACCGCTCCTGGCTCCCCGGGCTCCTGCTGGCCGCCTTTGGCGCCAAGGTGCTCGGGGTGCTGGCCCGCTACTTCATGGTCACCCAGTTGTACGAGCTAGGGGACTCCTTCAGCTACCACCGGGCCGCCTTGGATCTGGTGCACGCCTGGCGCTCGCTGCAGGTACCAGTCAACACCACCCCAGGCACCGGCACCCGCTTCACGGAAGTGGTGGCCGCCCTCCTTTACGTCCCGGGCGTCGAGTCGATGATGATGGGCTTTCTCATCTTCGCCAGCCTGTCGTTCATCGGGCTGATCTGCTTCTACGTGGCCTTTCGGGGCAAGGTTCCCACCAAAGGCCTGCGCACCTACGCCATGCTGCTCTTCTTCCTCCCGTCGCTGCTCTTTTGGCCCTCCAGCATCGGCAAGGACGCCCTGATGGTGCTCTTCCTGGGCGTTGCCTCGCTGGGCGCCTCCTACCTGCTGCAGGGACGCTACGGGATGGGCCTGCTGCTGCTGGCGCCGAGCCTGGCGGGGGCGGGGGCCATCCGCCCCCACGTGGCGGTGATGGTGGTGAGCGCGCTGGTCTTCACGGTGGTGCTGGGCCGTCGGATCGGCCCCAAGGGCGGCTTGGGCCGCCTGGTGGTCCTGGTGGCCGCCTCCATCGCCCTCTTCTCCCTGGCGGGCCTGGCGATGAGCGAGCTGGGCCTCGACCAGGAGAGCCTCGACGAGTTCCTCGCCGAGCAGGAGCGCCTCACCGGCCAGGGAGGGTCGGCGGTGGTGGGCGCGCCGGTGCAGAACCCCCTGGACTTTCCGGAAGCCTTCATCCGGGTCCTGTTCCGCCCCCTGCCCCACGAGGCCCACAACCCTCCCGCCCTGCTCAGCTCGCTCGAGGGGGCGCTCTTCCTCCTCTTGGTGCTTTGGCGCTTGCCGAGCTTGTGGTCGAATATCCGGGTGATCCGCCGGTACCCGTACCTGCTCTACTCGTTGATCTACACGGTCCAGTTCATCGTCGCCTTCAGCTCCATCCTCAACCTGGGCATCATGGCCCGTCAACGGGTCCAGGTGCTGCCCCTGTTCCTGGCCCTGCTGGTGGGGCTCGCCTGGGAGGGAAGGAAGAAGGTCGAGCTGGCCCCGGCGAGGCTCGCCGGACCCGTACCGGCGATGGCAGGCACCTGGGCCTCCCCATCTGGGACACGCCTGCCGTCTTCTCCCTCCCCCTCTGGGGGAGGCTTGGCGTCTTCTCCCTCCCCCTCTGGGGGAGGGTTGGGCAGGGGGTCTTCTTCTTCCTCAGATGAACGGGCGAAGGGGGACCCCTGGGGGCTTCACGACGGCCAGCGAGGGGCCCGATGAGCGATGTTCCCGCCGTCCTGGGAGGAAAGCCTGTCTTCGACCCACCCCTGCCCTTCGCCCAGCCGACGGTCGAGAACGCACAAGGCGTGAGTAATCAGCTGCGAGAGGCCCTCGAGTCGGGCAGGCTCACCGACGGCCCCAAGGTGGAGCTGCTGGAGCGGCGGGTGGAAGAGGCCTTCCAGGTACCTCACTGCGTGGCGGTCTCCTCCTGCACCATGGGGCTGATGCTGGTCATCCAGGCCTTGGAAGCGCGGGGACCGGCGCTGGTGCCCTCCTTCACGTTCTCGGCCACCGCCCACGCCGCCAGATGGAACGGCCTGGACGTCACCTTCGCCGACTGCGACCCCGGCACCTGGTGCCTGCGCCCCCAGGATGTCCATGGCAAGCCCGACGTGGTGGTGGGAGTGCACGTGTCGGGCGTCCCCTGCGACGTGGAGGGGCTGTCCAAGACCGCCGCCGACCTCGGAGCGAGCCTCATCTTCGACGCCGCCCATGCCTCCGGGTCGCTGCTGCCTTCCGGACGCCGGCCGCTGGGCGCCTTCGGGATCGCCGAGGTTCTCAGCCTGACCCCCACCAAGGTGATGAGCAGCGCCGAAGGGGGCCTGGTAACCACCACCGACGCGTCGCTCGCCGAGCACCTGCGCATCGCCCGCAACTACGGGAACCCGGGCGACTACGACACCCGCTTCCCGGGCCTCAACGCCCGGCTCTCGGAGCTCCACGCCATCGTGGCACTGGGGTCCCTGGACCGCCTCGAGGAGCGGGTCGCCCACCGCAACGCAGTGGCCGACCGCTACCACCAAGCTCTCGGCGACATCCCGGGAGTCGGCTTCCAGCAGGTGCCCGAGGGGGCCCGCAGCTCCTACAAGGACTTCACCGTCCTCGTCGACGCCGAGCGCTTCGGCGCGAGCCGGGATGCCGTGGATGCCGCCCTGCATGCCGACGGGATACAGACGCGCCGCTACTACTCGCCTCCGGTCCACCGCCAGGCGGCCTACCGCCCGCTCTCGGGCCCGCCGCTACCGGTCACCGACCGCCTGGCCGCCCAGGTGATCAGCCTTCCGATCTGGAGCCACCTACCCCTGGAAAGCGTGGACCGGGTCGGCGAAGCCTTCCACCGCATCCGAGCCCACGCCGATCAACTCCCCGAACCTTAACCCAAATCTTTCATCGAGCACCCAACCGAAGTGAAAAGGTCTCCTGCAGAGCGGGGATCCATACCATCTAGGGCCGACGGAGGCTCGGGACGGGGTTGGAAGATCCCCAGGTGAAGCAGTCGGAGAGGTGAGGCGTCCTCGGGACGAGCGACGAAGGAGCGGTCCCTTCCGAGTGCCCCTTGGCCTCAGGCGGTGAGAGGAAGGCGTAGCGGATAGTCGCTCGAAGGCGCGGCCAGCTCCCGGCACCACGGCCAGGTGGCCTCGAGGGGCAAGTAGGTCTGTCGCCCCGTTGACACCCCCTTCCGGTGAGGTGACCAGCACAGTGCCAGAGGGCGGCGCAGCTCGAGGTTCGAGTGGTCACCAGGAGCTCCAACGGAAAAACCGCCTGAGCCGGCGAGGCTCGGGAGAGAGGACTTCCCGGAGAGCGGTGAAGTGTCGCGATAGCGCGGCAGCGGCCCGACTTCATCGAGCGAGCCCGTTGAGCTCCTTTCGCTCTCCCTCGAGTATCTCGCCCATCCACTCGTCGACTACGTCGAGGAAGCCCTCTTGCACCGTCACCGACCTGAAGTTGTGGAGAATCCCAGGGATGTCGGCTTTGACGTGCATCAGCTCCTGGTTCTCTTCCAGGAGCCGTCCCAGCTTCCCCTCCCTGGCCGGTTGAAACTGGGTGAGGTAGTAGTCGTCGTCTTTCCCAAACACGAACAAGACCCGTGTCCCCTGTCGAGCGAGAGCCTCCAGCTGCCTCAGCACATCTCGGTTCATCCCGTCACCGTGGCCCTGGGAGGCATTGGTCGCCGCGGGTGACAGCATGCGCCCCTTGGCCCACAGATGCCGCAGGTACACCTGCGCCAAGCTGGGCCGCAGCAGTCTGCGAAGGGTGCGCGGGTGAAGGGCTCGTCGAATGAAGTCGCCGGCGGTCAGATCGCGGGCTAACCGGGCGGATGTGTCTCCCACAGGCACCGCCGCACACACCACTCCCACCACGTCGGTGAGGCGAGGGGCGAGCGCCAGCGCCCCGCGGGCCTGTGCGCAGTGCCCTACCAGGATCAGACGCTGCACCCCTTGTTCCCTCAGGTACCGCACTGCGCCCTCTAGGTCTCCGACGAACGGGCGGTCCAGGTGGTAGGACTCGCGAGTGCCGCTGCTCTCGCCGCGACCGTGGTTGTCGAAGCGTAAGACGGAGAAGCCCCGGCTCGCCAGCCGCTCGGCCAGGCGTCCGTACACACGGTTGCGGTGGAAAGTGAGGAGGCCGGGCTGCACGATCACCCCGTAACCATTGGAACGTCCTTGAGGCAGTGTCATGATGCCGAAGAGCATGTCCCCGCCGGCCGGAAAGAAGACGGGCACGCTGGTCGACGTCGAGAGCCCAGCGTCGTTCATCTCAGCCGGACCCACCCGCTCGTTCCGTGAGCCAGTCAGCTGACGCGGAAATCAGCGCCTCTTCGTCGATCCTGCTGCCCGCACTGGCGTGGTGCAACCACCAGGGAAGCTTGCCGGAGATCGACGACGAATCCAGGGAGAACCCCGAGCCGCGCAGACTGTTGGCCAGCTCGTCGGAGCGGGATCGTATCCCACCTCCGAGCTGCACGAGCAGCACCGGGCCCGTCGATCCGGCGAGGGCCTTCTCGAGGCTCGCCTCCAAGAAGCTTTCGTACAGACGACGGTGGAGCTGGAACCCCAACACGTGGACCGATCCCTGCTCGTCGAGCTCGGTCTGGAAACTCGACCGGGGAGAACCGCCCAATGGAAGATCGGCCAAAAGACGGTAGCGATAGACCTCCCGGAAGTAAGCCGCAGGGTCCGGGATGGGATCCCAGATCACCAGTGGAGCATCAGGCGCCTCGGCGCGAAGGGTAGCGGCCACCGTTCCTCCCACACGAGCACCGACGAAGGCCACCGGCGAGGTACCGGTTCGGTCCTCCAGCCGCCGCCAGGCCAACCGAGCGTCCTGGCACATGCCCTCGAAGCTCAACTCGTCCGGCTGCCCCTCGCTTTCTCCTTCTCCTCGGTAGTGGAAACGCTGTACGGCGAAACCCCGCTCGGCGAGTGCCCACGCCAGAGCGGACTGGATGTCGTAGATCGTGGAGTGCTCCGCCTTGATGGGACTGCAGACGACGACGCCGGCCCTCGGCCGGCCACGGGGAAGGGTGGTGGCGATGAACAGCCGGCCCCCCTCGGCATCCCAGAAGCAGAGCTCGGTCCTGACCTGGCTCCGCTCGTCCACCCGTACCGCCGTCTTCGAAAGTACCGCCGTCCCCCAGTCTGTCCCGATCAAGCATGCTAGTCGCGCCGACGCTACTCCATGTGGTGACTCAACCTCTTTGCCCGGAGGCGGATGTGGACCGGACTGAGAGCCACCGTCACCCTAGAGAGCACGGGCAACCTGGTGGTGCTCGACCTGCTCCTTGGCATCCGGCTCGACATGGACGCGCTCGTCCAACAGCCGGAGGATCACCTTCGTCCGGCGGCGTTGCTCGGTCAGGTTGGTGGTGCGGACGCCCGTCACCTGATGGCCCTGGTGCCCGCCGGCGCCACCCTTCATCGACGGGAAGCTCGTGGAACGGGAGGATCAGGAAGGACGTGAGACGCCTGGGACCGTGGGGATAGCCGGTGTCTGAGCGGCCTAATCCACGGATTCGCAAATAGCTCCAGGGCTTGGGCCCAGGTCACCAGGTCCTGGCCCAACAGGACCAAGGCCAGCCAAGCCGGGTTGAAGAAGAAGTCCGAGGAGGAGTTATTGCCTAAAAGTGGCAGAAGACTCTCAGCCGATGCCCCAGCCGTCGAAGTCGGGCCCCAGGTAGCGCCGCAGCCGGCCCACGTCCTCCCCCAGCCTCTCCTCCAGCTCGGCGCGGAGGCTGGGCGGGATGATCCCCTGCTCGGGCGCCACGCGCGGTCGGGTAGTGAGGCGGTAGTTGAGCATCTTCAGCCAAGGGGGCGCGAAGCGGGTCAAGCGCCGGTAACCGGGCAGCCGTCGCACTCCGACCGCCAGCGGTCGGCGCTCCTTCTTGTCTGATGTGCGGTTGAACTCGTGCTCCAGGAACGGGGACTCCCAGGTCCCGTCGATGCCCAGGAACTCGCACACCCTCCCCATGGTGGCCCTTCGCTGGGACAGCAGTGACTCCGAGGTGATCACCAGGAGCTGTTGTGATGGGAAGTGCTGGAGGTACTGCTCGATCTGGAAGGCGTAGCGGCTGGCATCCACGTACACGTTCTTCCCCTGAAAGGCCTCTTCGATGGGCCTTCGCTCAGGGCCGTGCACGGTCTCGTGCACATAGTGGGACCGGATCCGCTCGATGGGGTGGCGAACCATGTAGATGAGGCGCACGCCGGGGATCACCTTGGCCATCCGGGCCGGGACGGGCCCCTCGTGCGGATACTTGGAGTAGCTGGTGGAGCCCTCCCCCACGGCCAGCGAGTCGCCGGCGTTCTCGAAGTGGTGCTCGTACCACTCTCGCCCCAGCTCCCAGTTGCGGGAGAAGAAGTGGGGCTCCTTGGCACTTGCCACGAAGACCTGGGGGTGGTCGCGGAGATAGGACCACAAGCTGGTGGTCCCCGCCTTGATGGCCCCGATGATGAGGAAGTTGGGCAGCCCGGCCGCGGTGACCGGCTGCGCCCTGCGGGTCTGGAGTTGCGGGTCATCCGCCATGTCCGTTGGGGACCGAGACGGACCCGCCACCCCCCGTCGATCGCCCCTCGACACTTAGATCATCCCTGCGGTGGCTTCGTTCCTACCGTTGGCAAGAGGCCAAGCTGGGGAAGCAAGCCTGCCCCCGCGCAAAGTCTAGCTACCCACCGGCGCGGTGCTCGAAACCCCCCCGGGCGGCCCATCAGGGTGATGTGGGATCGGCCCTCAGGAAGCCGCCCAGGGCCAGGCCGGCGAGCATGGCCGCCACCCCCACAGCCAGGATGGCCAGGGCGACCGGTTCGGACACCAGCCGGTCGATGGCCAGCACCAGCACGACGAAGGCGCCCTCCGCCGCGGCGGCGCTGAGCGCCACCCGCCAGACCGGCACCTCACGGTCGCGCAGCTGGTCATAGACATGGCTGCGATCCCCGGCGAAGAGAGGCCGGCCGTTGAGACGGCGGCGCAGCACGGTGACGGCCAGGTCCAAGGCGAAGACTCCCAGCAGCCCGGCCGCCACCAGCAGGCCGAGACCAAGCCCTTGGGGGCTGACCCGCATGATCCCGTATGCGAGGAACAGGCCCACCACGTACGCCCCATTGTCGCCCAGGAAGATACGGGCCGGGTGCCAGTTGTAGACCAGGAACCCGGCCAGCGCGGCGGCCAGCATCAGGCCAAAGGATCCTTCCAGCCCGCGAGCGGCTCCCAGCCAGCTCAGGCCGATGGCCGCCACCATGGCCGACGAGCCGGCCAGCCCGTCCAGGCCGTCGAAGAGGTTGACGGCGTTGACGCAGACCACCACCAGGACGGTGCCCGCCACCAGCCCGAGGGGTCCCGGTGCAAGCGGGACGGCGGCCACCAGCACCAGCACGACCCCGGCGGCCGACTCGATGAGCAGTCGAACGACCGGGCTCACCCCCAGGCGGTCGTCGACCAGTCCCAGGGCCAGCACCAACCCGGACGCAGCCATCAGGCCCAGGTCCACGCGACCCGTCACCGCCATCCCCAGGTGCACCCCCAAGAAGATGGCCACGCCACCCAGGGGCACGGCCGGCACCTGGTGGGCCTTGAGGAGCGGGTCGTCGGGCACGTCCAGGTAGCCCAGGCGCGGCCCGAGCCGCAGGGCGGCCGCCGAGACCGCCAGGGCCACCGCCAGGGCTAGGACGAGCCCGACCACACCAGCACCTGCGAGG
>JALYHC010000187.1 GCA_030776765.1 Actinomycetota bacterium
CTGCAGCAGGGCGGGGCCCGCTTCCGTTCGTCCCCTCAATGCCTCCACCGCCCCTTCCTGGGCCTGCTCGGAGCCCTGGGTGAGCAGGCCCAGGAGAGGCCCAGTGAGGGCCGGGTGATCCCTCAGCGTTTCCGCCATCCCCACTCGAACGGTGTGATCGGGGTCTTCCAGCAGCCCGAGGAGGCGCCCGGTGAAGGATCGGCCTGGTGGGGCGTGCCGTGCCATCACGCCGGCGGCCTTGAGCCGGATTGCCGGGCGAGGGTGAGCGATCAGCCGCTCCACCTCGGCTTGCGTCCCGACCTCCTGCCAGTCCGTGGCGGCTTCGAGCGCCGCCTCGACCTCGGCCGCAGAGCCGGAGCGCAGCATGCGGGTCAGCACTCGGCGGGCGGAGTCGCTCCTCAGGGCGGCCGCCGCCGCCGCCCTCACGGGGGGATCGGGGTCGGCCAGGCATCCTTCCAGCGACGACCGGCCTTCGGGGTTGTCGGCCAGGGTCATCACGGCCTCGCGTCGCACCAGGGCCACCGGGTCGTGCAGGGCGGTTCGTGCGAGGGAAGGAGCTTGGGACGATCCCAGGGTGCGCAAGGCACGAAAGGCGGTGGCCCGCACCTCGGGGTGGTCATCGCCTGCCGCGCTCAGCAAGGGCTCGACCACCGCCTCCCCGCCCAAGCGTCCCAGCAGGGACGCCGCCAGGCGGCGGACGGCCGGGCGCTCGTCCTTCAGAGCTCGGGCGATGGCTCGCACGGCATCGGCGTCGCCGGCCGGCTTCTGGAGTCCGGGAGACGGTGCGGTGAATACGTCAACCAGGCCCTGGCGGAGCGCCTCGAGGAGGGCGTTTCCATAGGCGGGGCGCATGCGCCAGACCACCACCAGGGAGGCGGCGGCGACCAGCAAGCCCACCAGCGCCATCTGGCGGGTGGTGAGGGCACTGCCTGCGATCAGCAAGGCGCCCGAGGCCATCACGCCCAACTGGGCCGGCACGCCGGAGACGAACGCCATCACCTGGCCCCTACGGGAGGGGCTCACCACATTGAAGAGGGAGCTCGAGGCGGTCCCCCCGAGGGCGTTGACCGCCACCCACTGCGCACCTCGCACGATGGTGGCGGTGAGCAGCGTGAAGGACACCGCCCACAGCCCGAACCCGGCCAGGTAGACGAGCGGTACCAGCAAGGCGGTGGCCACCACACCGATGCGGGCGAAGAGCCGGTTGGCCACGAAGAGAGACACCAGGAAGGTGAGGCCGGTGGCCGCCCCGGAGAAGAGCCCCAAGAACCCGGCGATCTGGGCCTCGCTGCCGAAGGAGGCTGCCACCTGCTCGCTGAAGGGGAACACCACCAGGAAGAAGAGGGCCGAGAAGGCGGCGGCGGTCACCGCGGTCAGCCGGAGTAGCTCCGACTGCCTGGTCACCTGGTAGCCGGCCTTCAGGTCGGAGAGCGCCGAAGAGGAGACGGTGGGTTGGGGAGGCGCGAAGAAGCGGGCCGCCACGCCCGCCGACAGCACGCCCACGCCGATCAGGAGCCCGGCGTGCACCAGCAGGATGTTCTGCGTCCCGATGGCCACGGCCAGCGGCCCGGTGATCAGGTTGCCCACCATCCCTCCGGCGATGCCGGCGCTGGCGAACAGGGGAAAGAGGCGCTTGGCCTGGCGGGCGTCACACGCCTCGCCGGCCGCGTTCCACATCATCATGAAGGTGAGCATGATGACCAGCTGCTCGGTGAGCCAGATCAGGGCGTAGACGGCCGCCAGGTCCAGCCCCACCGCCAGCCGTTCGGCCGCCAGCACCAGCGCCAGCCCCCAGGCCAGGGGCGGGAGGAAGCGGCGGCCGCCGACCCGGGCCAGCCCTGCGCCGTAGGCGACCATGGAGACCATCACCACTCCTCCCGAAGCCAGGATCATGTAGGGGAGGAACTCGACACCGAACCTCACGAAGAAGAGGGCGTCGCCGGTGTTGGCGCCGAGGCCATGGCCGGCCTGGGTGGAGATGAACAAGGCCGCCATCCAGGCCACCAGGCGCTCTTCTCCCGGGCGCATGGCCAGGAAGGCAGCCACCTTCCTCATGGTTCGGCCGAAGGGGCCGGCCAGCGGCGGGGAGGGTCTCCCAGCGTGTAGGCCACCGCCTCCTCGAGCTCCATCCAGCGGCCCTCCTCGACGAGGGCCTCGACTTGCTGTTTGGGCAGGCCCTGAAGGGCATCCGCGTTTCCCTCCACCGTCATTTCGACAAGGGAGTGGACGCCCCTCGACCGGCGCAAGGCGGACGTTGCACCGATCAGGCGCAGGCCACGCTCGAGCTCCCCGGCGCTCACTGCCAAGCTGGCGAACACCTCCAGGAACATGAGCGTTTCGGAGACGTAGCCCTTCTCGTGGGCGAGTTGCAAGCCCTCCTCCAGGTAAGGCCTGGCCGCCCGATGGTCGCCTTGCCTCACCAGCGCCCATCCGAGCATGCCGAGGGCCCATCCCACGCCCGAGGGATCGTCCAGCTCCCGGGAGAGGGCCAGGGAGGCCTGGAAGTGGCTCTGGGCCTGCTGGTAGTCGCCCGCCCAGTGGTACATCATCCCCATCCCGTAGGACATCTTGGCCACCCCGGCCCGATCGCCCAGTGCCTGGTAGATGTTGCGGCTCTCGTCGAGGAGGCGGCCGGCCCTCTCCGAGTCGCCACCGAAGGAGTGAGGGAAGCTGAGGTTGTAGAGGGCATGGGCGACGGCGGCGGGGTCGTCGAGCGAGCGGGCGATGCTCAGGCTCTCCTCGTAGAAGCGGCGCGCATCCTCCATCCGGACCTGCCAGTAGGCCACCCCTCCCGCCGCCTCCAGCGCCCCGGCACGGGCCCGTGGCGATCCCCCCCGAAGCTGCAAGGCCTGGTCGAGCCGGTCGGCTGCCTCTTCGAGGTGCCCCCGGATCTGCCAGAACCGCCAGAGAGCACCGCCCAGCCGCAGGGCGATCTCCGCCTCGCCCTCCCTCGTGGCCCAGGCCAGGGCGGCCCGCAGGTTGTCGTGCTCGCGGTCCAGGAGGTCGAGCCACTCCAGCTGCTCGACGGCGGTCAGGTGGGGCTCCGCTTCCTCCGCCAGGCGCAGGAAGGCTCCGGCATGTCGGCGGCTGATCCGGGTGGCCTCCTCGCTTTCGTCGAGGAGCCGGCGGGCGAAGTCTCGGATGGTCTCCAGCATGCCGAAGCGGGGCTCCCCATTTGGCTCCTGCCGGCGGACGAGGCTGTGGTCCACCAGCAACCCCAGGCCGTCGAGGACCTCCATGCCCAGCTCCTCGGCGGGACCGCAGACCTCCTCGGCGAAGGACAGCGAGGCGCCGCCTGCGAACACCGCCAGCCGGCGGAGCAGGCGCTGCACCGGCTCGTCGAGAAGCTGGTAGCTCCAGGCGATGGTGTCGACCAGGGCGCGCTGCCGGGCGGGGAGGTCCCGGGAGCCGCCCGCCAGCAGGCTCAGACCGCCTGCCAGCCGATCGGCGATGGCATGGGGGGAGAGGAGCTTCACCCGGGCGGCGGCCAGCTCGATGGCCAGCGGCAGGCCGTCCAGCCGGGCGGTGATGCGGGCCACTGCCTGGGCATTGTCGGGCGTCAGGGCGAAGTCGGGCGAGACGGCGGCGGCCCGCTCCACGAAGAGGGCCACCGCTTCGCTCCCGGCCAGCTCCTGCGGGCCCTCCGCCCTCTCGGGCTCGGGAGCCTGCAGGGGAGGGACGGGGAACTCCTGCTCCCCGGAGACGTGCAGGGGCGCCCGTGAGGTGGCCAGCACCCTGAGCTGGGGAGCCGCTCGCAGGAGCTCGGCCACTCGAGGGGCGGCCTCGAGGACCTGCTCGAAGTTGTCCAGTAACAGCAGGAGCCGCCGGTCGGAGAGATGGCTCCGCAGGCGGTCCATGGGAGGTGCGCCGGCATCGGTCAGGCCGAGCGGACCGGCGATGGCCGCCGGCACCAGCTCCGGTTGGTGGATGGGGGCCAGGTCCACGAAGAAGGTCCCGTCGGGAAACTCCTCGACTGCCTCAGCTGCAGCTTGCAACGCCAGCCGGGTCTTGCCGACGCCCCCGGGGCCGGTGAGGGTGAGCAGGCGGGTGGTGCGGAGCAAGGCCGTCGCCCGAGCCAGCTCGTCTTCCCGCCCCACGAAGCTGGTGAGTTGGACCGGCAGATTGTTGGGAACGGCGCTCAGCGTCCGAAGTGGTGGAAAGTCGGCCGGCAGCCCGGGAACGAGTAGCTGGAAGAGGCGCTCGGGGTGGGCCAGGTCCTTGAGCCGGTGCTCCCCCAGGTCCCGCAGGGCCAGCTCTGGGCGAAGCGCCTGCTCCACCAGCGCCTTGGTGGCTCCTGACAGGACCACCTGGCCGCCATGGGCGGCCGAGGCGATACGCGCCGCCCGGTGCACGTCCAGCCCCAGGTAGTCGTCGCCCCCCAAGATGCCCTGGCCCGTGTGCAACCCCATGCGGACTCGCACCTGAGCGTCCTCGGGCCACCGATGGGCGAAGAGTGCCCGTTGGGCCGCCTCTGCCGCCGCCACCGCCTCCGGAGCAGCGGGGAAGACCGCGAAGAAGGCGTCTCCCATGGTGCGCACCTCGACGCCGCCCGCCTCGGCGATCGCCTCCCGGATGACCCTTATGTGGTCCTCCATCACCTCCCGGAACGCCTCTTGCAGGTGCTGGAGGAGCCGGGTGGACCCCTCGATGTCGGTGAAGAGGAAGGTGACGCTCCCCGTCGG
>JALYHC010000188.1 GCA_030776765.1 Actinomycetota bacterium
GGGGAGGGCTGGGGAGGGGGCCTCCCTCCCCCTAGGCCCCTCCGCGGGAAAACCTACCGCCCCAGCAGGGTGTGCCAGAAGCGGGAGAGGAGGCTCGACGAACGGGGGCCGGGGAGCTCGGTGAGCACCTCGTCCAGATGATCGAGGGGCAGGTCGCCCACCAGGATGTACGAGTAGTCCGGCCGGGACCAGATCACCCAGACCTCACTCGGCTGGAAGCCGACCTGGTAGGTGGCTCCCGCCATCTCGATGGCTGAGGCGCCCTGCATGGCCGAGGGTCCCACCATGCCGGGCACCTCGAACACCGAGAAGCTGAACAGCCCGTCGCTGTAGAAGACCTGCACGCCGCCCTGGGGAGCGCCATAGGCACCGGCTCCTCCATAACCGGCCACCTGCCGGGGCAGGGTGACCGCCTCGGCCCGCTCCACCACCCGTCCCTTCGTAGAGGCCGGTTGGGCCGGCGAGGGAGCCCCCAAAGAGATGCGGGACAGGCTGCTCATTCGGTAGAGCGACCCGTCGGCGGCGAAGACGGCCGTCACCAGCGGGATGGAGGTCATCCCGTCGAACAGGAAGCGGGCCCGCAGCGCCTCCCCATCCCAGACCTCGAACTCCTCCACCGCCCTTCCCGGACCGGAGCCACTCCCGTTGGCCTCCTGGTAGACCACCCGGTATCGGGAACTCAGCTGCCATGCGGTGGGCGGAGCCATCTGGAGGCGGCTCCAGCCCTCGGGGCCCTGGTCCCACAGCCCTCCGCCGCCCATCATCGCCTGGTCGCCCTCGTGGCGGATGTGCAGCATCCCCCCTCCCTGGCGCACCTGGTACACCTCGGCCACCTCCCCAGCCGGCGTCCAGGACACCACCAGCTGCTGGCCGGAGAACTCCGCCTCGGAGGCATCCACCAGATGCTCCTCCAACGATCCCTCATGCGCCCAGGCCGGCCAAGTCAACAGCAGCCAGGCCGCCACCAGTCCCGCCAGGCCCACCCCCCGTCTCATTCGTGGACGGCCGCCGCCAGCCGCACCGAGACCGGCCCTGGGTCGAGCACCGCCCGCGCCGCGTGCTGGTCACCGATGGTGTCGAGGTCCACTTCCACAGGCGCCGGCTGCCCGGCCAGCAGCCCGATGCCCACCACCGCCATCGCGGCGGCCGCGGCCACCAGGGCCGCCAAGCGCCGGGACCGGGCAGGAGGACGCCGTTGCTGGCCGGCAGGAACCAAAGAGGCCGGCAGGTCGGCCACCGGCAGGGCGCGCAGGCGGGCGCGAGCCTCCTGGACCTCCCCCAGCTCCCGGCGACAGGCCGAGCATTCCTGCAGGTGGGCGCGAGCCTGGCGCTCTTCGGGCAGGTTCAGCTCGCCATCGAGATAAGCGGAGAGCAGCTCGCCGAGATGAGTCACTCGAGCAGCTCCCTGAGCATCTTGCGGCCCCGATGAATCCGGCTGCGCACCGTCCCGATCGGGACGTCGACCGCCTCGGCGATCTCCTGGTAGGAGAGGCCTAGCACGTCGCAAAGGACGACGGCTTCACGGAAGTCGAACGGCAGCTCGAGCAGGGCGGCCTGCACGTCCTCTCCCAGCCGCACCCCGTCCAGCACCTCGTCGGGCGCCGGCGAGGAGCCCATCTCGCTCCGGTCCAGTTCTTCGGGGAGCGGGCTGGTAGGACGGCGCTGCCGCCGGCGAACCTCGTCCAGGAAGGCATTGCGGGTGATCCTCCACAGCCACCCCTCAAAGGAGCCGGGGCGGTAGCCGGGGAGCCCGCGCTGCACGCGCAGCAACACCTCCTGGGAGAGATCGGCCGCGTCGTCCGGGTCGCCCGTGAGCCGATAGGCAAAGTTGTAGATCTTCCGGCCATACCGCCTCGCGACTTCCTCCCACGTGGGGGAGTCGGGCATGCTTCAACTAGTCAACGAACGGCAGCCGAACCGAGGTTCCTCTTATGCTCCCGGGACCCGATCCTCGTCCTCTTCTTTTTCCTTGCCCTGGTCCAGCCCCCGGCGGAACTCCTTGGCCGAAGCCCCCAGCGAGCGGGCCAGGTCAGGCAGCTTCCTGGCGCCGAACAGCAGCAGCAAGACCACGAGGATGACGATGAGCTCGGGTAAGCCGACTTTTCCCATCAGGTCTCCTTCCCTGCGTCTCGCAGTCTACCCGGCCAGGATCGAAGCCGGGGCAGGACGCGCTCGGCGAACAGCTCCTGGCCCGATTCGCGGTACCAGGCGAAGGGCAGCGGCGAGAAGCAGAGGATCAGCTCGTCGACGCCCAGCGCGTGGAAGGCGGCCAGGCGCTCCATCACCTCGTCCGGCGTGCCCACCAGGCGGTCGGCGGCGAAGCGGTCGAGGTCGCGGTCCACCACCCCCAGAGGGGCCAGCTCCTGCCACCTGCGGAACCTCCGCTCCAGATCCCGGCGGCTCTCTCCCATCAGGGTGATGAGGCCGATCGAGCGCAGCACCTCCGTCGGGCGGCCCACCTCCTCACAAGCGCGCTCCAGGGCGGCGGCTCGCTCTCGGTAGGAGTCGGGGGTCCACCTCCAGACGACGTTCCAGCCGTCGGCGTGCCGGGCCACCACCTGAAGGGCACGGTCGCCTTTTGCTCCCATCCAGATGGGTACCGGCCGCCGGGCCGGTGGAGGGAGGTTGGGGGCGTCCTGCACCCGGAACCAGCGCCCGGCGAACGAGGCCTGGTCGGCCCCCGTCATCGCCCGCACCAGCTCGGCTGCCTCCCCGAGCTGGCCGAGGCGAGCGGCCGGGCCCGGATACGGCAGTCCGGCGGCCCGGTACTCGGGCTCGTTCCAGCCGGCGCCCAGGCCCAGCTCGAAGCGGCCCCCACTCAGGCGGTCGAGCGAGGCGGCAGCCTTGGCCACCACCGAGGGGGCCCGAAAGCCCACCGCCAGCACCAGGGTGCCCAGCACCAGCGAGGTGGTGGCCGGTGCCAGCCCGCCAAGAGTGACCAGCGGGTCGTAGCAGGAGCGGGGTCCCTCCGGACCCCCGTAGCGGGAGATGTCCAAGAAGTAGTGGTCTGAGACCCACCCCGACTGGAAGCCGGCGCCTTCCGCCCAGGTGGCCACCTCGAGGAGGGACTCCCAGGCCAGGGTGCGCGGCGGGAAGGAGAAGTCGTAATGGGGCAAGGCCAGGCCCACCCTCACCGGCCGCTCCTCAGTGCTCCTTCAGTTCAAGGCCAGGGCGTCGACGAAGTGCTGGAGTCGCTGGCGGGTGACGAAGCGCACTCGGGGCTCGCGCCGCTCCCGGGCATGGATGGCAAAGGGCCCGAACTTATCGCTCACCAGCAATCCCCGATCGGCCCCGGAGGAGATGAAGTCGACGAAGAACTCGTCCACCACCCGCTCGTCGAGCTCCTGGTACTCCCCCGGCTCGTGGGGGACCACCCGCAGGTAGGTACGGATGCCGCCCTTGGTAGCGAAGTAGGTGCTCTCCTTCTCGCCCGGGGACACCATGTACCCCACCAGCCCGAGCAAGCCCACCGCCAGCTCCCCGACCGACATGCGATCCGGTTCGATGCCTTGTGCTCGCAGCGCCGCCTCGATCGCCTTGGGGATCCTCAGTTCCCGCCCCACCGCCGGCAGCTCCTTGCGAGGAGCGGTCTCGGCCAGCCCCGGTGCCTGCCCGGCCTGGTCGGAGGCGAACTGCTGCTCGAGGGGGTCGTACCCCAGCCGGCCGAAGCGCAGCAGCGGGGAGGTGGCCTCGGGCGGCGGGAGCACCCCCGGCTGCTTGAGAGGCATCTGGCCGGCCTGGACGAACTCGCCGTCCTGGCGGCCGAAGGCCACCACCTTGCCCACACCCTCGATGGGGAGGCTGTGGCGCTTCTCCCGCACCACCTCCACCGCCTCGTGGAGGAGAAGGTCGCGCAGCACCTCATCGACGTCCCCGGCCCCCAGGGGGACCTCGAAGAAGACCTGGGCCTCCGCCCCCCGCACGTGGAACTCGGCCACCCGAGGCCGGGGGCGAACCGGCTCGGCGTCCGAGGGGCCGGATGCCTGGCCCATGTCTTGGGTGGCCCTTCCCACCCGAGCCAGCAGGGAGACCACCACCGCCAGCACCACGACGGCGATGGCGACCACGATGACGACGTCGGGCATCAGGGCATTGTAGGGAGGTAGGGAGGTCTGCCGAGCCGAGGGCGGCGGTGTTGCTCGATCCCCTGCAAGGTCGGGCCGCTCAGTGTGAGCGCCTCATCGATGAAGGGCTGCGAATGGACGCTGACCCCCTGAGCGCACAGGGGGCTGCCTAGGCCTAAGAGGCCTGGCGACGGGCAGCCAGGGCGCGTTGCTTGCGGATGCGGCGGCGCTCTCGCTCGGACAGCCCCCCCCAGATGCCGAACTTCTCTCCGTGCCGGAGGGCGAACTCGAGGCACTCCACCCTCACCTCGCATGCCGCGCAGATCGCCTTGGCCTGTCTGGTGGAGGCGCCGCGCTCGGGGAAGAAGAGGTCGCTGTCCGCTCCTCGGCAGTTGGCGAAGTCCTGCCAGGCCAGCTCGTCGACCGCCAGAGCCTCGATCAGCTTGCTGTTCACGGCCCCTCCTCCTGACGACAACCGTGTAATTACACGTTTGTAGTCCTCCGGTGGGCCAGTGTCAAGCGGTGCTTACCGGGGGGCGGCGGTAGAACCTCGGATGACGAGCCGCGTGGGCAGCAGGTGGGAAGCGAAGCGCTCCTTCTACGCGGCGTTCCTGGCCGGCCCGCTGCTGGTGGGGGCCCTCGCCGACGCGGTGGGCCTGCGGGCCGCCCTGTCGCTCTTCGTCCTCACCTCGCTCGCGATACCGGGCTGGCCGCCTGGCGGCTGACTCCCGAGCTGACCGAGAGGTGAGCCGCTATCCGGCAATTCCCAAAGATGCCGCCGTCCGGCCTAGCCGCCGATCCAAAGTCCACAGCATGATGTGCGCCAGCCTGCTCGAAGCCAGGAGATGGACGTCCACCCAACCGATGCCCGTCCCCATGAGGCGGTTGGCCTCAATGAGGGCCAAGGCCTCCTCATGCTGGACGACGGGGACCTGGGGCAGGGAGGTCAGCAGCGAAAGCACCTCGGCCCGCCGGCGCAGGGCGCCGCAGGCCAGCTCTCCGATGACGAAGGGGTGGCACATCACCTCCCCCTCCTGGAGATGCACGGCCAGCCTGGGGTTGCCGCGGCGGAAGTGCTCTACCCACACCGATGTGTCGACCAGCACTACGACTCGGACCTAGGCCGCCGTCGGGGGATCGGCTGCAGGTCCGGTTCGCTTCCTCCGAGGGCCGCCAACCGCTTGGCGCTCTCCCGGGAGATCAGAGCCTCCAGTCCCGCATGCACCACGGCGGTCTTCTCCTTCAAGCCGGTAAGGCGCTGTGCCTCGCGCAGAAGGTCATCATCGAGATTGAGCGTGGTCCTCATGTGTCTCAGTATGTATCATTCGTATGTATGCGTCAATACATGGCTCTACCGTTCGTTGGGCACCTGCCCCGGCCTTACCTCTTTCAAGTCTCCTCAACACTGAGATGTGTACCTACCGAACCATCGCTCGGCTCGTCCAGCGGGCCGAGGAGCTGGCCCCGGACGGCGACCCCATGAGGCCAAAGAGCGGGGAGCGCCTGAAGGTGGCTGGGGCGGCCGTCCTACAATGGCCGGGCCGGAGCTGAAGGAGGAAGGTTGGAGACCCTCGACCGGGGGATGATCTACCGGGGGCGGCTGAGCATGTGGCTCTTCATCGCCCACCGCGTCACCGGGATCGGCGTGCTGGGGTTCCTCTTCCTCCACATCCTCGACACCTCGTTCGTGCTGCTCGGCCCGGAGGTCTATGACGGGGTGTCCTCCCTCTACCACACCTTCTTCTTCCGCCTGGCGGAGATCGGCCTGCTGGCCGCCCTGCTGGTGCATTCGGTGAACGGGCTGCGCATCATGGCCCTCGACTTCTGGTCGCGGGGGGCGCTCTACGAGCAGCGCCTCAACGTGGCGGCGGCCGCCCTGTTTTTGATCTCGTTCGTCCCCAGCGGGATCTACATGTTCATCCGTTTCTTCACGGTCGAGACATGACCACCACCACCACCCGCCCAGCCGCTCCTCCGGGTCGCCCGGCTCCGGTGCACGCCGGCAACTTCGAGCTGTTCTCGTGGTTCTTCATGCGCATCAGCGGGCTGTTCCTGGTCTTTTTGGCGGTGGGTCACATGTTCATCATGCACGTCATCAACGACGTCAAGGAGGTCGACTACGCCTTCGTGGCCGCCCGCTGGGAGACGCCCTTCTGGCGCACCTGGGACTGGCTGCTCCTCGCCCTGGCCCTGCTGCACGGTGTCAACGGCCTGCGCATCGTGCTGGACGACTACGTCCGCTCACCGGGGCGGCGGCTGGCCGCCAAGTGGTCGCTCTACACCCTGTCCTTCGTCTTCTTCTTCCTCGGCACGCTCGTGATCGTCACCTTCCGCTCGGAAGCATGAAGGTCCACCTGCATAGCTTCGACGGGGTGATCGTGGGGGCGGGAGGCGCCGGGCTGCGGGCCGCCCTGGAGGCCGCCCCCCACATGAAGCTGGCGGTGCTCACCAAGCTCTACCCCACCCGCAGCCACACGGGCACCGCCCAAGGCGGCATGAGCGCCGCCCTGGCCAACGTGGCCGAGGACTCCTGGGAGTGGCA
>JALYHC010000189.1 GCA_030776765.1 Actinomycetota bacterium
CGCCGACGTGCTCGCCCCGGCCACGAGGTGGAGGCCTACACCAGGGTGCCCCCTACCGAAGACGAGCTCGCCTTCGCTGACGTCCTTGTGGACTGGAACGACCTGGCCGATGACACCGACTGGGATGCCGAGTGGCGCTGAGGACCAGCCCCCTACGGAGGTCGCACCCGCTCCTGCAGCACCGGGACGGTATCCAGCTTGTCCGGAGAGAGGTGGTCCCAGAGGATCCCCCCAGGCCTTGCTCGTGCACCGCTCGTTTCGATCACCTCCTCGGAGGTGACGATCAGGTCGACCGGGAAGTCGTGGGCCGTCATGGGAATCTTCCCATCCTCGATCACCTGCGAGGGATGCACCGTCGTCGCGATGGTGGTCCAGGGCCCGATCAAGCCGGCCTCGACGCCCAGGCCGAACTCCAGGTCGCTGTAGCCACCGCCCTTGCCCAGACGGGCACCGCTTGGGTCGACCGCCACCGAGCCGCATACCAGCAGGTCGATGCGGTCCATCTCCCCCAGGCCCACCGGCAGCCCATGCTCAGCCGCCCCCCTGATGGAGCACGCCCGCCGCGGTGGGACCGAGAGCCGGGCGAGGTCCAGCCGCCAGAACGGCTTCTCCTCGCGCAGGCGCGGGACCGCCATGTAGAGCAGCTTGCCGGCCTGGAGCGCCCAGGTTCGCACCGGCCACTGAGGCGAGTCGGGGTTGGCCTTGATGGCCGAGACGTCAGACCACACCCCCGTCTCCGAGAGGCGCCGCGCCGCCGCCTCCGCCCCGACGAAGTTGGGGATCCTGCCCTCCACCCCCGGGAACCGAGCGGCGCCCGCCGCTCGAAGCGCCGCCCAGGCCTCCTCCCGCAAGCCCTGCTTGGCGGGTCGGGACGCCTCAGCCGCCCTTCCGAGCGTAGGCCACCGCCTCCTCCATCCCCATGTCCCGGCCTTCTTCCAGGGCATGTTCATATCCGAGGCCTTGGACGGTGCGCTCCATCACCTCCACGTAGGCCAGCCTGGGGCCGGTGAGCTCGACCCCACTCGTCCTGCGCAGCTCGCTCATCGCACCGGCCAGCCGCGCCGCCCGCTCGGCATCACCCTCGGCCAGGGCCAAGGCGCCGAAGCCCGCAAGGTGGAGCACGAAGGCCGAGACGTCCTCAGCCTCCAGAAAGAGCTCGAGGCTCTCCTCCATATGGGCGCGGGCCGACTGCGGGTCCCCAAAGCTGAGCATCACCGTTCCCAGGAGAAAGGACGCCCACCCCAGGTTGAACGGCCGGTCCAGATCCCGGAACAGCCCCAAGCTCTCGGTCAACGACGCCCGGGCCACCTGGATGTCCCCGGCGAAGTTGGCGTTGCTGCCCTGGCCCCAGAGCACCTTGGCGATCCCCTCCCGGTCCCCCAGGTCCCGGTAGAGGGCCATCGCCTCGTCGAGCAGCGCGGTGGCCCGTTCGTGCTCGCCGGCGTGCATATGAGGAAAGGAGAGGTTGTAGAGGCCGTTGGCGATGGCTGCTCGGTCCCCCAGCCCGCGCAGCAGCTCCAGGCTCTGTCCGTAGTACCGCCGGGCCGCCTCCACGTCCTGAGACCAGTACGCCAGCCCGCCGGCCGCTTCCAGCGCCCTGGCCCGGTCGTGGGGAAAGTCCCCGGAGAGAGCGAGCACCTCCTCCAGCTGGCGGACGCCGTCGTGCAGATACCCGCGCATCTGCCAGAAGCGCCATAAGGCGCCGCCGAGGCGGAGGGCGGTCTGGGCGTCCGGCTCGCCGACGGCCCAGGACAGCGCCGCCCGCAGATTGTCCCGCTCGGTGTCCAGCCGACGCAGCCAGGAGACCCGACCGCGACCGATGAGGTGCGGCTCGGCTTCCTCGGCCAGCCGCAGGAACACCAGGGCGTGGCGGCGGTGCAGCTCGTGGGCCTGGGGGTCGTCTTGCAGGCCCTCCAGGGCGAACTCCCTGATCGTCTCCAGCATGAGGAAGCGAGGCTCTCCGTCCTCCACCTCCTGACGCAGCAGGCTCTGATCGACGAGCACGCCGAGACCCTCCAGGACGTCCATCCCCAGCTCCTCGAACGGCCCGCAGACCGACTCGGCTTCCTCCAGGGTGCAGCCACCGACGAAGACGGCCAGCCGGCGCAGCAGGCGCTGCGCCGGCT
>JALYHC010000190.1 GCA_030776765.1 Actinomycetota bacterium
GTGCTCCGGGACGTCTCCTTCCGGGTGCGCCGGGGCGAGGTGGTGGGCATCGCCGGGGTGGAGGGAAACGGTCAGGCCCAGCTCACCGAGGTGACCATGGGCCTGCTCCCGGCCAGCGAAGGATCGATCTCCCTGGCCGGTCAGGACATCACCGCATGGAGCACGAAACAGCGGAGGGAGGCCGGGCTGGGCCTCATTCCGGAGGATCGCCACCGCCAGGGCCTGCTGCTGCCCGCCCCTCTCTGGGAGAACGGCATGCTGGGACACCAGACCGGCCGGCCCTTCTCCAAGGGCTGGTGGGTGAGCCGCCAGGGTGCCCGGGAGCGGACCAGGGAGGTGGTGGAGACGTTCGACGTCAGGACCCCGGGCGTCGACGTGCCGGCTATGGCGCTGTCCGGGGGCAATCAGCAGAAGCTCATCGTCGGCAAGGAGATGGTAGCCGAGCCCCGGGTGCTGATCGCCTCTCAGCCCACCAGGGGCATCGATGTGGGGGCCCAGGCGGCGGTGTGGGAGGAGATCCGCAACGCCAGGGCGGCCGGCCTGGCGGTGCTGCTCATCTCGGCCGATCTCGACGAGCTGATCGGTCTGTCCGACGTCCTCCACGTGATCCTGCGGGGGCGGCTGGTGGCTGAGCTCGACCCGGCCACCGTCACGCCCGAGGAGCTCGGCTCCCACATGACCGGGGCCGCGGTGGAGACCCAGGCCGAATGACGCTCCGCCGGTTCCTGCTCGGGATGCTGGCCCCCACCAGCGCCCTGGCCTTCGCCTTCGTGGTCGCCTCCCTGGCCCTGCTGGCGGTCGGAGTGAACCCCTTCTCCGCTTTTGCCGCCATGGGGGAGTTCGCTCTCAGCATCCCTTCCTTCGTCTCCACCATGAACCGGGCGGTGCCGCTGTTCCTGTCCGGGTTGGCGGTGGCCATCGGGTTCAAGATGAAGCTCTTCAACATCGGGGTGGAGGGGCAGTACCTGCTGGCGGCTCTCATGGCCGCCTATCTCGGGGTCCAGGTCTCGATGCCCGCTCCGCTGCAGGTGACCTTCATCATCGCCGTGGCCATGGTGGTCGGTGCGATCTGGTCGGGCATCGCCGGGGTGCTGAAGGTGTGGCGAGGGATCCATGAGGTGATCTCCACCATCATGCTCAACTTCATCGCCTTCGGGCTGACGGCCTATCTGCTGTCCAACTACTTCCAGGAGGTCGACCCGGGCGATCTCAACATCAAGACCGCCGAGTTGCCGCCTTCCGGGCGCTTTCCGTCGCTCAATCCGGTTCTCGAAGGTCTGGGGTTCGAGGTGAGGGCCGGCTCGGACTTGCAGGGATTTCTCATCATCGCCCTCCTGACCGGCATCGCCTACTACCTCCTGGTGTGGAAGACGCGTTTCGGGTACGAGCTGCGAGCCTCGGGGATCAATCCGGGGGCGGCTCGGGCGAGCGGCGTGGACCCGGGGGCGATGGTGGTGAAGACCATGCTCCTGAGCGGGGCCATCGCCGGCCTGGTGGGCCTGTCCCCGCTCCTGGGCTTCTTCCACCGCTACACCCAGGATTTCCCCAGCCAGCTCGGGTTCATCGGCATCGCCGTGGGACTGCTCGGCCGCAAGCATCTGGTGGGGATCGCGCTGGGGGCGATCCTCTTCGGTCTGATGGATCGCTCGGCCCTCATCCTCGACCTGCGGAACGTTCCCAGGGAGATCGTCACCATCATGCAGGGGATGATCGTCCTGGCGGTGGTGGTGGCCTACGAGGTGGTCACCAGGATGATTCAGGCCGAGGAGGTCCGGGAAGCCGCCCAAGCAACCGAGAACCACGAAAGAGAGGCGGCGTGAGCTGCGGTCGCGCGTCAGCACCCCGCCGCTGCAAAGCAGCGGTCGTGAAGAGCCCGACCCTCTCGAGAAGGGCGGCGCCGTCGCGTTTCGGTGGGAGATATGTACCACGGCGGAAACTCCGGAGAAGAGAGGCGGCGTGAGCTGCGGGCGCGCGTCAGCACCTCGCCGCTGCAAAGCAGCGGTCGTGGAG
>JALYHC010000191.1 GCA_030776765.1 Actinomycetota bacterium
GAGCCCCGGCAGCATTGACCCTGCCCTACCGCAGGGAGGCTCGCTAATGGCATCAGATCGATTTCGTATGGACGAGGCTGACGGCTGAGACCCCCGGCAGGTGAGCACTCGAGTCCGCCGAGCCATCGAGCTCTACGACTAGATCGTGCCCCAGCCGGTGGTGGGGAGTGCCGGGACGGCTGGTGGGATGGCGTGCCTCGAGCACTGATCCATTAGCGCGACGTGGTCTCCTCGGTCTGGGCGAGAGGTGTCGGGAGAAGGAGGGAGAAGGTGATCTTCGTCGGAGTCGACTGGTCTGAGGACCATCATGATGTGGCCCTCAAGGACGAGAGCGGGCGGATGCTCGCCAAGCGGCGGCTCCCCGAGGGGGTGGAGGGAGTGGGCCGCTTCCATGAGCTGGTGGCGATGTTCGTCGAGGAACCGGCCGAGGTGGCGGTGGCAATCGAGACCGACCGGGGTCTGTTCGTGGGCGCCCTGGTGGCCGCTGGGTACCAGGTCTATGCGATCAACCCGTTCTCGGTAAGCCGGTACCGAGATCGACACACCATCTCGGGCGCCAAATCGGACCCGGGGGACGCCGAGGTGCTGGCGGACCTGGTGCGGACCGACCGCCACGTCCACCGACCGGTAGCGGGCGACTCGGAACTCGCCGAGGCGGTGAAGGTGCTGGCCCGAGCCCACCAATCGCTGATCTGGACCCGGCAGCGGCACGTCAACGCACTGCGGTCGACGCTGCGCCAGTTCTATCCGGCCGCCCTGGAGGCGTTCGGGGAGGACTTGGACGCCCCTGAGGCGCTGGCCGTGCTGGAGCGGGCCTCGGACCCGGAGCTTGGACGACGCCTGTCACGGTCGGCGATCGCCGCCGCCCTTCGTCGAGCCGGACGCCAACGCCGCATCAATGAGCGGGCCGCCCAGATCCAGGCGGCGCTGCGAAGCGAGCAGCTGGTGGCTCCTCCCCTCGTCGCCGGGGCGTTCGCTGTCAGCGTGACCGCCACCGTCGCCGTGCTCTCGGAACTCAACCGCCAGATTGCCTGGCTCCAAGCCGAGCTGGCTGACCGTTTTGAGCAGCACCCGGACGCAGAGATCATCCGCTCCTTGCCAGGACTGGGGATGGTCCTCGGCGCCCGGGTGCTGGGCGAGTTCGGGGACGACCCGAACCGCTATGCCGACGCCAAGTCTCGCAAGAATTACGCCGGCACGTCGCCCATCACCAAGGCCTCCGGCAGTCGGCGGGTGGTCCTCGCCCGCCACGCCCGCAACCGACGCCTCGCCGACGCCATCTATTGGTGGGCCTTCGCCGCCCTCACCCGCTCACCGGGCGCTCGAGCACTCTATGACCGCCAGCGTGCGAAAGGTGCCACCCACCACCAGGCCCTCCGAGCGGTCGGCAACCGTCTCGTCGGTGTCCTGCACGGCTGCCTTCGAACGCGCACTACCTACGACGAGACCACGGCGTGGACTGCCCGACTCGATTCTGCGGCTTGACAGAACGGGCCGTGGGATGTCTAGTAGAGCCGGGTCAGTGACTCCTCCAGGTCCTCGGGCAGCGGGCTCTCCACCACGATCTCCTCTCCGCTGACCGGGTGGCGGAACCCGAGCCAGGCGGCGTGGAGCCAGACCCTCCCGGGGTCGAAATCGGACGGTCCACCGGGGCCGTAGACCTTGTCGCCCACCAGTGGATGTCCGATGGCGGCCAGGTGAACTCGGATCTGGTGGGTGCGGCCTGTCTCCAGCCGGACCTGCAGGAGGGTCAACTCGGGCTCGGACCACTCCTCGAGGACCCGGTATTGGGTCACGGCCGGTCTCCCTCGGCGGAGCACGGCCATGCGGGTGGGCATGGCCGGATCCCGGCCGATAGGGGCTTCCACGGTTCCTGTCGGGGCCCCGAGGCGGCCCAGGGACAGGGCGAGATAGGTGCGATCGATTCGTCGGGCCACCATGTCCTGGGTCAGGAGACGATGAGCATGCTGGGTGAGACCCACCACCAGGAGGCCGGAGGTCTCCAGGTCCAGCCGGTGGACCAATCCCCATCTTCCCGGCTCGCCGACGCCCT
>JALYHC010000192.1 GCA_030776765.1 Actinomycetota bacterium
CGCAACCAACCCGAGGACCTGACTCTGGCGGCCCGCAACGCCCTCCTCAACATGATCGACCACCTGGGGGCCGAGTACGGCTACACCCGTCAGCAGGCCTATACCCTCTGTTCGGTGGCGGTCGACCTCAAGGTGAGCGAGCTGGTCGACGTGCCCAACTTCGTGGTCTCGGCATTCCTCCCCCTGGACATCTTCACATAGACCACCAGACCTTCGGAGGGGGCTGACGACAAAGCAGAAAGTAGGGTGAGAATGGTGGAGACCCGGAAGCTCGGCGGTCTAGAAGTGTCGGTGGTGGGGCTGGGGTGCAACAACCTCGGGCGCCGGATCGACGAGGGGCAGAGCGCCTCGGTGGTGGGTGCGGCGCTGGAGGCGGGCGTGACCCTTTTCGACACCGCCGACGTCTATGGGGAGGGCCTCTCCGAGGAGTACCTGGGCAAGGCGCTGGGCGCACGGCGCCAGCAGGTGCACATCGCCACCAAATTCGGGGGAGGCATGGGCGGGGCCCGGACCGGTGCCAAGCCCCGCTGGATCGAGCAGGCGGTGGACCACAGCCTCAGCAGGCTGGGCACCGAGTGGATCGATCTCTACCAACTCCACACGCCCGATCCCGACACGCCCATCGAGGAGACGCTGGCCGCCCTCGACCGCCTGGTCGAGGCCGGCAAGGTGCGGGTGATCGGCTGCTCGAACTTCGATAGCGGCCAGATCGACCAGGCCCAGTCCGTCTCAGACGAGCGGGGCCTGGCCCGCTTCGCCAGCGTCCAGAACCAGTACAGTCTGCTCCACCGGGAGCCGGAGCAGGGCCCGGACGGGGGAGTCATCGGCGCCTGCCAGCGACATGGGATGTCCCTCCTTCCCTACTTCCCGCTGGCCAGCGGCCTGTTGACGGGCAAGTACCGGGCGGGGGAGGCGCCTCCGGCCGGCACCCGGCTGGGGAACATGCCGGCCGAGCGGGCTTCCCGCTTCCTCAACGGCCGCAACCTGCAGGTGGTGGAGCGCCTCCAGGCCTTCTGTCAGCAGCGGGGGAGGACCCTGCTCGAGCTGGCCATCTCCTGGCTGGCCGCGCGGCCGGTGGTGGCTTCGGTGATCGCCGGCGCCACCCGCCCAGAGCAGGTACGGGCCAACGTGGCGGCGGCCGGATGGGAGCTCGACGAAGAGGACCTGGCCGAGGTGGACAGGATCACCAGGTGACCGAGGTTTAACCCTCCCCCAACCCCCTCCCGCCAGCGGGAGGGGGAGAAGATGAGGGAGAAGAGCTATCCCTGCAGGGCCGCCTGGGCGGCGGCCAGGCGGGCCACCGGCACCCGGTAGGTCGAGCAGCTCACGTAGTCCAGCCCCACCTCATGGCAGAAGGCGATGGAGGCCGGGTCTCCTCCATGCTCCCCGCAGATGCCCACCTTCAGGTCGGAGCGGGTGGACCGGCCGCGCTCCACCCCCATGCGCACCAGCTGGCCCACCCCCCGCACCTCCAGGGTCTGGAAGGGGTCGGCCTCCAGGAAGCCGCGCTCCACGTAGCCGGGCAGGAAGCGGTTGGAGTCGTCCCGAGAGAGCCCGAGGGTGGTCTGGGTGAGGTCGTTGGTGCCGAACGAGAAGAACTCGGCCGAGCGGGCCAGCTCGTCGGCGGTGAGGCAGGCGCGGGGCAGCTCGATCATGGTCCCCACCGTGTAGTCGACCCGCACCCCGTGGTCGGCGAAGACCTCCTCGGCCACCCGGCGGACGATCTCCTCCTGGGAGGTCAGCTCGTCGGGGAAGGCCACCAGCGGGATCATCACCTCGGGGATCACGGTGATGCCCTTCTCCTGGCAGTTGACGGCGGCGGTGAAGATGGCCCGGGCCTGCATCTCGGTGATGGCCGGATAGAAGATGCCCAGCCGGCAGCCCCGATGCCCCAGCATGGGGTTGGCCTCCGCCAGGCGGTCGATCTGGCGCAGGATCTCCGCCAGCTCGTTGATCTCCTGCAGCAGGGCGTCGATGGTCTCCAGGTTGGTGGCCTGGCGGAGCTGCAGCTTGAGGTCGGTGATGCGAAGCGCCGTCTCCTCATGGCGGGGCAGGAACTCGTGCAGGGGCGGATCGAGCAGGCGGATGGTGACCGGGTAGCCGTCCATGGCCTCGAAGATCCCCTGGAAGTCCCGGGCCTGGAGGGGCTCCAGCTTGGCCAGCGCCTCCGCCCGGGCCACCCGGTTGGGGGCCATGATCATCTCCCGCATCGCCTCGATGCGGTCCCCCTCGAAGAACATGTGCTCCGTGCGACACAGCCCGATCCCCTCCGCCCCCAGCCGCCGCGATGCCTCGGCGTCGGCCGGCGTGTCGGCGTTGGCCCGCACCCGTAGGCGGCGCAGCTCGTCGGCCCAGCCGATCAAGGTGTCAAAGTACTCGTCGAGCTCCGGCTCGATGGTGGGCACCCGGCCCAGCAGCACCTCGCCACTGTTGCCGTTGACGGTGATCCAGTCGCCCCGCGAGACCACCGTCCCGTCGGCGGTGAAGAGCCGCTGGCCGTAGTCGATCTGCAGAGCCTCGCAACCCACCACGCAGCACTTGCCCATCCCCCGCGCCACCACGGCAGCGTGCGAGGTCACTCCGCCCCGGCTGGTGACGATAGCCTCGGCGGCCACCATCCCGTGGTAGTCGTCGGGGCTGGTCTCGTGGCGGACCAGGATGGTCTGCTCGCCGTCCGCCGAGAAGCGCTGCGCCTCGTCGGCATCGAAGACCACCCGCCCGGCCGCCGCCCCCGGGGAGGCGGGCAGCCCGCTGGCCAGCACCTCGAACTCTGCGTCGGGGTCGACGATGGGGTGGAGGAGCTGCTCGAGCTGGTCGGGGGTGACCCGTGCCACCGCCTCCTCCTGGGAGATCACCCCTTCTTCCACCAGGTCCACGGCGATGCGGAGGGAGGCCCTCCCGGTCCGCTTGCCGGTGCGGGTCTGCAGCATCCACAGGGTGCCTCGCTCCACCGTGAACTCGATGTCCTGCATGTCCCGGTAGTGGCTCTCCAGACGCCGGGCGATGTCGGTGACCTGCTGGTACACCTGCGGAAGACGTTCGGACATGTGGCGGATCTCCAGCGGGGTGCGGGTGCCGGCCACCACGTCCTCGCCCTGGGCGTTGGTGAGGAACTCGCCGTACAGCACGTGCTCGCCGGTGGTGGGGTTGCGGGTGAAGGCCACCCCGGTGCCCGAGTCCTCCCCGGCGTTGCCGAAGACCATGGCCTGCACGCTCACCGCCGTGCCCAGGTCGTCGGGGATGCCGTTGATGCGCCGGTAGTCCTGCGCCCGGCGGTTGTTCCAGGAGTCGAACACGGCCGCGATGGCCTGGCGGAGCTGATCCTCGGGGTCCTCCGGCACCTCCTGGCGGGAGTGGCCGAGGATGATCTCCTTGAGGCGGGCAACCAGCCGGCGGATCTCGTCCACCTCCAGCTCGGCGTCGGACTGCACCCCGGCCCGGTTGCGGGCCGCCTCCAGCGCCTGGGCCAGGCGGCCGCTGGGCACCCCCAGGACGATCTCGCCGAACATCTGCACCAAGCGCCGGTAGGCATCCCAGGCGAAGCGCTCGTCCCCGGTCAGCTCGGCCAGTCCTCGAAGGGTGTCTGCATTGAGGCCCAGGTTGAGGACGGTGTCCATCATGCCGGGCATGGAAACGGGAGCACCGGAGCGCACCGACACGAGCAGCGGGTTGGCCGGATCGCCGAAGGACTTGCCCGCCTGCGCCTCCACGTGCCGGAGGGCTTGCAGGCTCTGCTGCCACATGCCCTCCGGGAAGAGCTTGTCGTGCGCGTAGTAGGCCTGGCAGGCGGCGGTGGTGATGATGAAGCCGGGGGGCACCGGCAGCCCGGCCACCGTCATCTCGGCCAGCCCGGACCCTTTGCCCCCCAGCAGCCCCACCATGTCCTTGCTGCCATCCTCGAAACGGACCACCCACTTGTCCGATGCGCTCACCGAGACCTCCTGTCGTTCGGCTTTCCCCCTGCGCATCCTACCGGGACCCCCTCCCCGGCCCTCCCCGCAGGTGGGGGAGGCGGACGAAATGCCCATACCGTGGCACCGGTTGCAGCTAGAGAGCCGACCAAGGAGGTCTGCCATGGCTCGCTCGTTCTCGATCACCTTCGACTACCTGTGCCCCTTCGCCCGCAACGCCAATGAGGCGGTGGTCGAGGGCATCCGGGGCCAGGACTGGGACGTCGAGTTCCGCCCCTTCTCGCTCTCCCAAACCAAAGTAGGGGAGGGCCAAGTGCCGGTATGGGACCGCCAGGTCGGAGACGACGGGACCAGCGGCGTGCTGGCCCTGCTATGGGGGCTGGCCGTTCGGGATTGGTTCCCGCAGCAGTTCCTCGACTACCACCTGGGGGTTTTTGCGGCCCGGCACGAGGAGGGGCTGGACATCAATGACGATGGGGTGCTGCGCCAAGTGGCGGCGTCGGTGGGGCTCGATCCGAAGGAGGTGGGCGAACGGGTGGCGAGCGGAGACCCGCTCGACCGGCTGGCCGAGGAGCACAGGGAGGCGGTCAAGCGCTGGAAGGTCTTCGGGGTCCCCACCCTGATCGAGGGTGACGAGGCCGTCTTCGTCCGTCTGATGGAGCGCCAACGGCTCGACGACCTGGAGCAGACGTTGCAGCTCATCCCCTGGACCCGGCTCAACGAGTTCAAGCGCACCTCGATCCCTCGCTGATGAGGACTACGGTTGTCCCATGAGCCCAAACGGAATCGAGGTCGCCGCTCCCATTGAGGGGCGGCAGAAAGAGATCCTCACCGACGAGGCCCTGCAGTTCGTCGAGGAGCTGCACCGCAGGTTCGACTCCACCCGCCGGGAGCTGCTGGAGCGACGGGCCGGGCGCCAGGCCGCTTTGCACGCCGGCGAGTTTCCCGACTTTCTGACCGAGACGCGCTGGGTGCGGGAGGGGGATTGGCAGGTGGACCCCGTCCCCGCCGACCTGCAGGACCGGCGAGTGGAGATCACCGGCCCAACCGAGCGCAAGATGGTGATCAACGCCCTCAACTCGGGGGCCAGCGTCTTCATGGCCGACTTCGAGGACTCCAACACTCCCGCCTGGGAGAACGTCCTCGACGGGCAGGTCAATCTCACCGACGCAGTGCGGCGCACCATCGAGCTGGTTCAGGAGGAGCGCACCTACCGGCTGGAGGACCAGGTGGCCACCTTGCTGGTGCGGCCGCGCGGCTGGCACCTGGTCGAGAAGCACGTGAGGGTGGGCGGGGAGCCCGTCTCCGCCAGCCTGTTCGACTTCGGGCTCTACTTCTTCCACAACGCGGCCGAGCTCCTCGAGCGCGGCTCCGGGCCCTACTTCTACCTCCCCAAGCTGGAGAGCCACCTGGAGGCGCGCTTGTGGGACGAGGTGTTCGCCTTCTCCGAGCAGCGCCTCGGCATCCCGGAGGGAACCGTCAAGGCGACGGTGCTCATCGAGACCATCCTGGCCGCCTTCGAAATGGAGGAGATCCTTCACGAGCTGCGCCGCCACTCGGCCGGACTGAATGCGGGGCGCTGGGACTACATCTTCAGCATCATCAAGAAGTTCCGCCACCTGCCCGATTTCCTGCTCCCCGACCGGGGGCAGGTGCGGATGACCGTTCCCTTCATGCGCGCCTATACCGAGCTGCTGGTGCGCTCCTGCCATCGCCGCCGGGCACACGCCATCGGTGGCATGGCCGCTTTCATCCCCAGCCGCAAGAACCGGGAGATCAACGAGAAGGCCTTCGCCGAGGTGCGCGATGACAAGGTGCGGGAGGCCGGCGACGGCTTCGACGGCACCTGGGTGGCCCATCCCGATCTGGTGCCGGTGGCAAAGCAGGTGTTCGACGATCGGCTCGGCGACCGGCCCAACCAGGTGGACCGGTTGCGGGAGGATGTGCAGGTGGAGGCGGGCGACCTGCTGGACGTGCAGGTCCCGGCCGGCACCATCACCGAGCAGGGCCTGCGCAACAACGTGAGCGTGGGCCTCCTCTACCTGGAGTCGTGGCTGCGGGGGGTGGGGGCGGCGGCCATCTACAACCTGATGGAGGACACCGCCACCGCCGAGATCTCCCGCTCACAGGTCTGGCAATGGGTGCACCAGGCTGCCACCATCAGCGCCGGTCCCGAGGTGACCTCTCGCCTGGTGGAGCAGGTCATCGACGAGGAGCTGGACGAGATCCGCGGCTTCTTTGGTGAGGAGCAGTTTGCCGCCGGCCGCTTCGAGGAGGCGCGTCAGATCTTCCAGCGGGTGGCCCTGGGTGAGGAGTTCGTGGAGTTCCTCACCTGGCCGGCCTACGACTACCTGGACTAGCGCCACTCCCTCCCCCGCTTGCGGGGTGCCCGGCCGCAGGCCGCGGGAAGGGGCGAGGCCGGGAGGGGTCAGCTCCCGCCCGCCAGCTCACTGGCTCGCCGGGCCATCTCGTCGGGCGGCACGTCTTCGATGTGGGTGGAGATGTTCCACCTGTGCCCGAAGGGGTCCTCGAACTGACCCGATCGGTCGCCGTAGAACTGGTCCTCGACCGGCCGCAAGGCCTGGGCGCCCTCCTTCACAGCTCGGTCGAAGCAGGCGTCGACGTCCTCCACATAGACGCTCAAGGTCACCGGAGAGCCACCGAGGGCCTTCGGGTCCCGCACGTCCAACTGCGGAACCGGGTCGGCGAGCATGATCACCGAGTCGCCGATCTGCAGCTCGGCGTGGCCGATCTTGCCCTCCGGGGCGGGCATGCGCATCCGCTCGGTGGCGCCCAGGACCTTGGCGTAGAAGTCCATGGCCGCGCTGGCGCCATCGATGATGAGGTACGGGATGACCCTCGGATAGTCCTCGGGGATGGGCTTGACCTTCGCCATGGGAGCTCCTCTCGATTCGTGGTCCTGTCTTGGGAGGCACCCTAGCCTCACCGTCCCCTCTTCTCCCTCCCCCGCTCGGGGGCGGGAGGGTTGGGGAGGAGCCGAGGACGCCCCAGTCCCTCACCGCTGATCGGCCAGGCGAAGGAAACTCGCCACGGTCCCTGAATCGGCGTCCCGGCCCCCCTCCCTCTAGGCTGCCCCCATGGTCAAGCTGAAGAGCCTCTCCCTGATCGGTGGGCTGGTCGCCGCCGCCGGCATGGCGCGGCTGGCTCGCACCCGCCGCCTCACCCAGGTTCAGCCTTCTCCCATCGGCCCCATGGGCC